>JAYVRT010000960.1:0-3422 GCA_043776025.1 Archangiaceae bacterium
GGCACCTCGTCGCCGCGCGAGACGACTTCGACAGCTTCATCTTCTTCACCTACCTCTACACGCCGACCGCCTGGGGCGTGCCGTTGGTCGCCGACAAGGCGATCGTCGTGCCCACCGCGCACGACGAGCCGCCGTTTCGGTTCGACGCCTTCGCCGACGTCTTCGAGCGGCCACGGGTGTTGCTGTGCAACACGCCCGAGGAACGGGCGTTGATCACCCAACGCTTTGGCCGGGCTGCGCGCAGCCGGGTGGTCGGAGTCGGGGTCGAGCCCCCGGCCCGGCTCGACCCGGCGGCGTTCGCCGACAAGCACGGGCTGCGCGGCCCGTACCTGCTCTACGTCGGCCGCCTCGAGGCGGGCAAAGGGCTCAAGGAACTGCTCAAGCACCACCGGGCGCTCGTCACCCACTTCCACGACGCGCCGACGCTGGTGCTCGCGGGAGGAGGCACGCTCGACGTCGCCGGCGACCGGGTGCGGGTGCTGGGGCGGATCAGCGAAGAGGACAAGTGGAACGCGCTGGCCGGCGCGCTCGCGGTCGTCTGTCCCTCGAAGTTCGAGAGCCTGTCGCTGCTGGCGCTCGAAGGCTTCGCCGTCGGCGCCCCGCTGCTCGCCAACGCCGAGTCGAGCGTCCTCGAAGGCCACGTCGTCCGCAGCGGAGCGGGCTTCACCTGGCAAGACGCCGACAGCTACCTCGAGACGGTGCGCCGCGTGGGCGAGCAGCGCGGGCCGCTGCGCACCAAGGCCCTTCATTACGCTCGCGCCTTTCGGTGGCCCAAGGTAGTAGCCGCCTACCGCGCCGAGATCGCACGGATTCAACGGGGCACCGGGTAAGTGAGACTGCTGGGCAAAGACATCTCGGCGCAGCAGCTGCTGGAGAAGATCTCGCAGCGCTTGACCGAGCGTGGCCTCGACGCGGTCTCCGGCGGCCCTCCGCCGGTCGATGGCGTCGAGCCCCGCATCGACCCGTTGGCGTTCAACCTCGAGGCGCTCGCCGAGCACGCCGACCCGACCCGGCCGCTGCCGCTGGAGACGCATCGGGGCGGCCTTGGGGGCCGGGCGGTGGTGCTCGCCAAGTGGGCCTTTCGCCGCAGCTGCCAGATCTTCATCAACGAAGCGCTCGGACGTCAGCAGGTCTTCAACGGCCACGCCCGGGATTCGTACGCGCAGCTCTCGGCAGAGGTGAGGCGGCTTCGCTCGCGGCTCGAGGCGTTGGAGCAGCCGACCGCGGCACCACCGCGCGCTGCTCCGGCAAAGAAGCCGCGTCCGGCCCGGAAGCGTTGATCGCGCCCCTTGCACGGGGCGCAGCACCCCGGTAGGTCCGCAGGCAATGATCAGCGTCGCGGTCGTTGGGGCGGGCCACTGGGGGCCCAACCTGATTCGTAACTTCCACAACGGCGTCGCCAGCCGGGTGAAGTACGTCGTCGACAGCCGCCCCGAGCGTCGCGAGGCAGTCTCCGCGCGGTTCCCTGACGTCACGATGACCGGCGAGGTCGAGCTTGCGCTTCGAGATCCGAGCGTCACCGCGGTGGTGATCTCCACCCCGACGGGCACCCACCACGCGCTGTGTAAGCAGGCGCTCGAGGCGGGAAAGCACGTGCTGGTGGAGAAGCCGATCGCCACCCGCTCCGAAGAAGCCGAGGAACTGGCGGCGCTGGCCGATAAGGCCGGTCGGATCCTGATGGTGGGCCACGTCTTTCTCTTCAACCCCGCGGTGCGAGCCGTGAAAGAGAGCCTCGACGCCGGCGAGCTCGGCCGCCTCTTCTACCTGTCGATGCAGCGGACCAACCTCGGGCCGATTCGCTTTGACGTCAACGCCGCGTGGGACCTCGCGTCCCACGACATCAGCATCGTCGACTACTGGCTCGGCGCGGGCGCGTTGACCGCGTCCGCGGTGGGCGGCGCGTACATCAACCCCGGGGTGCACGACGTGGTGTTCGCGACGCTCAAGTACCCGCGCGACGTGCTGGTGAATCTCCAGTCGTCCTGGCTCAACCCGCGCAAGGGCCGGGACATCACCATCGTCGGCGATCGCCAGATGCTGACCTTCGACGACCTCAACCTCAAAGAGCCGATTCGGGTCTTCGACAAGGGAGTCACCGAACAGAAGGTGGGTGGGGTGGTGGACACCTTCGCCAGCTTCCGGGCGTCGATCCGCGAAGGGCAGATCAGCGTCCCGGCCGTGCCCGCCGGCGAGCCGCTCAAAGCAGAGTGCGAGCACTTCCTCGAGTGCATCGAGACGGGCCAGCGGCCTCTGACCGACGCGGCGGTCGCGATCCGGGTGGTGCGAACGCTCGAAGCAATTCAGCGGTCGCTCGCCGCCGGTGGGCGCGAGGAGCGGGTGTGACGATGATTCCCCTCGTCGACCTCAAGGCCAACTGGCTCCCCCTCGAAGCCGAGATCAAGGCGGGGTGGGACAAGGTGCTGGACAAGACGGCCTTCATCCTCGGGCCCGAGGTGAAGCAGTTCGAGGAGGAGTACGCCGCCTTCCTCTCAGTGAAGCACTGCATCGGGGTCGCCAACGGCACCGACGCGCTCGAGCTGTGCGTCCGCGCAGCCGGGCTGGGGCCGGACGACGAGGTGCTGGTGCCCGCCAACAGCTTCATCGCCACGGCGCTCGCCGTGGTTCGGGCCGGGGCGAAGGTCCGGTTCGTCGACTGCGACGCGGACCACCTGATCGACCTGGGCTCCTGCGAAAGGCAGCGGACGAAGCAGACCCGGGCGATCTTCCCGGTGCATCTGTTCGGGCAGGTCGCTCCAATGGCCGCGGTGGCGGCGTTCGCCCAGCGGCACCGCTTGCTGGTCCTCGAGGACGCGGCCCAGGCGCAGGGCGCCCAGCAGCAGGGCCGCGCTGCTGGCGCCTTCGGCCAGTCCGCCGGCACCAGCTTCTACCCGGGCAAGAACCTCGGCGCCTACGGCGACGGTGGCGCGGTCACCACCGACGACGACTCCGTGGCGAAGAAGATTCGCGCGCTGCGCAACTACGGCAGCGAGGTGAAGTACTTCCACCCCGAGACCGGGTTCAACAGCCGGCTCGACACGCTCCAGGCGGTGGTGCTGCGGGTGAAGCTGAAGCGCCTCGACGGCTACAACGCGCGCCGGCGCGAGGCGGCCGGCCGCTACCAGCAGCTGCTCGCCGGCGTCGGCGACCTGAAGCTGCCGCGCGCGGTGCCAGGCAACGAGCACATCTGGCACATCTACGCGGTTCAGGTCCCGGCGGCGAAGCGGGACGCAGTGATGAAGTCGATGCAGGACGCGGGGATCGGCGTCGGGGTGCACTACCCAGTGCCGATTCACCTTCAGGGAGCCTTCCTGGGCCACGGCCACAAGGCCGGCGCTTTTCCCATGGCGGAGCAGACCGCCGCCGAGATGATCTCCCTGCCGATCTACCCGGAGCTCACCTCGTCGCAGCAGGAAGAAGTCGCC
>JAYVRT010000961.1:0-3422 GCA_043776025.1 Archangiaceae bacterium
CACTTCACGCTCACCCCGATGCAGTCGTTTCCCTGGCTGACCGCCGCTGGAATCCTCGGGGTGTTGCTCGCGGCGCCGCTGCGCCAGCACTACGTCGTCGACGAGAAGCTGACCTACGCCGACGGCGTGGCGGCGGGCGAGACGCTGATCGTCCTCGACTCGAAGGGGCCGGAAGGCCGGCGCGCCGCGACCTGGCTCGGCGCCGGGGCGATCATCTCGGCGCTCCACTTCGCGCTGCGCGAAGAGTCGCTGATGCTCCGGTCGTTCCTGCGGCGCTGGAAGCTGCCGGACGTGCTGCCGTCCGCCGAGGTGCAGTACTCCGAGCCGGGCCAGACCCTGTCGCGCTTCATCCCGCTGCCCGACGACTGGGTGTGGGGCAACGCGCTGCTCAAGCGGATGCACGTCGGGGTCGCGTGGAGCATGCTCTCGCTCGGCTCGGGGGCGCTGGTCGGCCTGCGAATCAACCTGAGCATGATGCTCGGGGCGTCGCTGTCCTGGGTCGTCGGCGCGCTGGTCCTCACCAAGCTGGGGTGGATCGTCAACCCCGCCACCGGCCTGGAGATCGCCGACCCGCGGCGCAACGACATCCTCTTCTGGGTGATGTGGCCCGCCACCGGGATGCTGGTCGCCGGCGGAATGACGGCGCTCGCGCTGCGCTGGAGGGTGCTGATCCGCACCTTCAAGAGCCTGGGCGACGCCCGGCTCGGCTCACAGGACTTCCCCTTGAAGTGGGTCGGCATCGGGGTGGCGATCGCCGCCCCGGCGTTGATCTTCATCCAGTGGGTCAACCTCGGAATCCCGATGTGGATGACGGCGCTGTCGATCGTCCTCTCGGTTCCGCTGATGCTCGTCGGGCTGCGGGTGCTGGGCGAGACGAACTGGGGGCCGATCAGCGCGCTGTCGAACATGATGCAGGGCGTGTTCGCCGCGGTGGCGCCCGGGAACCTGGCGATCAACATGGTCGCCAGCGGCACCACCGGAACGATCGCGACCTCGTCGGAAGCGATCATGCAGGACTACAAGGCGGGCCACATGCTCGGCACCACCCCGCGCAACCTCACCATCGTGCAGCTGTTCTCGGTGCCGATCGGCGCCGCCGCCGTCTCGTGGATGTACCCCTACCTGCGTGACACCTACGGCATCGTCGGTGAGACGGCGAAGCTGAGCTCGCCGATCTCGGCGAAGTGGGCCGGGTTCGCGGCGATCCTCCAGGGCGGCACCAAGGCGCTGCCGAAGAACGCGGTCTGGTTCCTGCTGATCTTCGCGGTGCTCGGGGTGATCCTCACCGTCCTTGAGGACAACAAGAACCTGAAGACCTTCGTCCCTTCACCGACAGGCGTGGGGATCGGGATGCTGGTCCCGTTTCACGTCATCTCGACGATGTTCGTCGGCGGGCTGCTCGGGTGGGCGTGGGAGAAGAAGGACAAGCGCACCTCGGACCTCTACGCGACGCCGCTGGCCTCGGGCCTGATTGCGGGAGAGGCGATCCTCGCGGTGATCGTCCCGCTGCTCGTCGCGCTCGGCTACGTCCACGTTGACTGAAGTCGGCTACAGCCGCCGCGGCCAACGCCTCGAGGTGTGCAGCACCCGCAACACCTCGACGGTCTCGTCTCTCACCCGGTAGGCGACGATGAACGGTGCGCCTTCGAGCGCCAGCTCGCGGCAGCCGCTCTGGCGGCCGGGGCGCCCAATCCAGGGCGTCGCCTCGAGGCGCTCGACGGCGGACACCACGCCACCCACCACCCGCACCGCCGCCCGGTCGTTCTTCGTGGCCAGGTACTCCCGGATGCTCTGAAGGTCGTCGAGCGCCGGGCCCGCCCACCGAATGTTCATCGCGGGCGCTTGGCTTCCTTGCGGGTGCCCCAGGAACGGACCCAGGCCGTCACGTCGGCGTGGTCATGAAGGTCACCGGCGTCGGCCGCTCGGACGCCCTCTTCAATCGCCTCCACCTGCCACTCATTGTCAGCGAGGAACTTTTCGATCGCCTCGACCGCGAGCCACGAGCGGGTCCGTGCCGTCGACCTCGACAGTCGTTCGAGCCGGCGCCGCAGCCCCGGGGACAGGCGGACCGTCAACACTTCGGAAGCAGCCACGCGAGGCTCCTGTATGACAACGTATACAAGATAGCGGCCGGGGGGACCCTTGTCGACCCGGGGGTCAGTGGCACGGCCCCGACGACGAGAACGCGCCGCAGAAGCTGGGCAGGGGGTGGTCGGGGTTGATCACGTTCATCGAGCCGATGATGCTGTCCGCCGCGTTGTAGGCAGGGAAGTGGTTGCCGAGCGCGTCGCTGAAGGCGCCGCACGCCATGTCTCCCGCGGGGTTGCTGATCTCTCCGGGGTTCGCCATGCCGAGGTTGCCGCCTCCGATGACGATGTCGGCGATGGTGATGTATTTAATCTCCCACTCCGCGAGCGCGACCCACGGGCCCACCGAGGCGCCGAAGAGGCTGCCCAACAACCCGAGCGCCTGGGCCGCCGAGTTCGCCGCGTCGTAGTTGCCGCAGGCGTCGCCGCCGCCGCCGGTGCCGTCGGGCAGCACGCCGATGACGGTGCCGGTCGGCTGGTGAATCGCCCAGAACGCGCCCGGCTTCACCGGCACCAACAGCTTGTACTCGCCGCCGTACTCCACGGTCAGCCCGGCCCACTTCAGCTGCTCCTGCGGCGTCAGGCCGGCCTGGTCCTGTGCCTGGTTGGGCGCGAGGAGGCTGAGCGGCTTGCCGGCCAGCTCCTCGAGGGTGCTGGTGCCGCTGAGCAGCTCCTTCTCGATCACCGCCAGCCCGGCGGTGGCGCCCAGGGTGCTCTCCCAAGCGGCGCGCGCGTCCACGCTGGCGGTCGCCCACCGCGACAGAGGGAAGAGGTCGAGCTGCCGGGACGCCGGGCCCGTCGGGCTCAACTTCTGGCTGACCGCCGCAACCCGCACCGAGGTCTCGAAGGTCAGCGAGGTGGCGCTGCTCGTCCCCGGCAGCCGCGCCTGGCTCAGCGCCAACCGCGCCGGCGCGAAGCTGAAGCCCTTCTGGTAGGCGGCCTTGATCTTCGCCACGTCCTTGGCCACGGCGCCCTCGGCGAGTGGCCGGAGCGCGAAGCGGCCGGCGATCCACTCCTGCAGCAGCAGCGACTGCGGGGGCGCCGCGCCCTCCACCGAGACGCTGACCCCGCCGAGCAGCTGGGCCCGCGCGTCGTCGAGCATCGCCTGGGTGAGCGTCGGAAAGCCGGTGCTGTAGCCAGCGCCGAAGCCGGCGAGGGTGACGGTGTGCGTCGCCGCGCCGACGCCGAGGGTGAGGTAGACCCCGCTGATGCCGCCGGAGATCACCGGCGTGGCGGGCACGGTGTAGCTGGTCATCACCGACTTGCCGTTGGCGGTCACCTTCACCTGGCGCGTCGACGGCCCGGTGAGCGGCGCGCGCGTCCACGCTGGCGGTC
>JAYVRT010000962.1:0-11838 GCA_043776025.1 Archangiaceae bacterium
GCGCGAGACACGTTGGCGTCGAATGCTTTCTTCATGCGGAAATTGCCTCCACGGGAGTCTTCACGGCGACGAGCCGCGCGAGCACTTCACCAATCAACACGTTGATGTCCTGGGCACCCTTGCTCTCGCGATCCGCGAGGAAGATTGGCCGGCCCTCACTCGAGGCCTGGGCGAACTTGGTGCACTGCCGAATCACCTGCGGCATCAGGTACTCGGGGTAGTGCTTCTTCAACGCCTCGAGCGCTTCTTTCGCCAGCTTGAAGGTGTTGTTGAAGCTGTTGACGACGATGAAGACGTGGTCGAGCACGTGGCCGAGGTCTTCCTCGAGGCTCTGCACCGTCTCGAAGAGCAGCTTCAGGCCGTGGAAGGAGAGGAAGTCGGCGAGCACCGGGACGATCAGGTCGTCGGCGGCGATCAACGCGTTGAGGTTGAGCAGGCCGAAGCTCGGGGGCGCGTCGAAGATGATGAAGTCGTACTGCGCCTCGACTTCCTTCAGCGCGTTGCGCAGCTTGAACTCGCGGCCGGACATCGGCATCAGCGCCAGGTCCACCGTGGACATCGAGAGGTTCGAAGGGACGAACTCGAGGTTGGGCAGGGCCGTCTTCTGGATGATTTGAGAGATCGGCGTCTTCTTCACCACCACGTCGACGAGGGTGCGGGTGAAGTCCTCGCCCTCGAAGCCGAGGCACTTGGTCGCGTGCCCTTGAGAGTCGAGGTCCACCAGGAGCACCCCGTAGCCCATCTCCGCCAGCCGCCAGGCGTAGGAGGTCGACAGCGAGGTCTTCCCGGTGCCACCCTTGAAGTTGAGGAACAGCTGCTTGCGGGTACGGCCCACCGGCTGAGGGTACCGGGCGAGCTTGCCCCGCAGCTCCCAGACGTCGCTCGGGGTGTACTGGTCCTTCTTCAGCGCGCCGGCGAGGACGCGCTGGCTCACGCCCAGCAGCTCGGAGGCGACGCGGGGGTTGTAGAGGATGGGATCCATGGGAAGACCTCTTCAGGCGACGAAGTACTTGTGACCGCGCTTGACGATTTGGCCGCGGCCTTCCAGCAGACGACAGGCAAGCAGCGTCGTCTCTTCCGCGTGGGACAGGTTGTGGGTGAGCTCGGCCAGCGTCCGGCCGCGCAGGGCGCCGCGCAGCTCGACCACCAGCGCGCCACACAGCTGCTCGTCCACCCGCGGTCTGGCGAGGGCGGCCGCGGGCGCTTCGAGCACCGCCACCGCGCTGCGGTTGCCGACCGCCGCCGAGCGCGCCGACATCGCCTGCGCCGCGGGCTGGTTGGGCAGCCGCGAGAGCTGGCGCACTGCGCGGCGGCGGGGCGCGTCTTCCATCCCCACCACTTGCGACACGTCGCAGCCCAGCAGCTTCGACAGGCTCTCCGACGCCGCCTGGCGCACCTTCGGCTCGGGGTCGCGCATCGCGCGGAACAGCCACGGCCGGGCGGCCTCGGCGCCGCTGGCTCCCAGCACCAGCGCCGCGAGTGAGCGGACCTGGCTGTCGGAGTCGGCGATCGCCCGCTGGCCCAGCGTCAACGCCGCTTCGCCGGTGAGCGAGAGCGCCAGCAGCGAGGCACGGCGGCGCACCGCTTTGTCCGGGTCGGCCATCGCCGCGGTGAGGTGGGGGCCGGCCGCGGTCGGGTCGATGGTGAGCAGCGACTTGAGCGCGCCGATGCGGACCTCGGGGAAGGTCGAGCTGAGCAGCGGGGTCACCACCGGGGCCCCCTGCGCCTTGGCGAAGTGGGCGAAGCTGGCCAGCAGCGCCACCAGCACCTGCGGGTCGGACTCGGCGTGGAGCGCGGCGGCGAGCGCGGGAGCCGCGGCGGGGTGGCCCAGCGCCTTGAGCCGCTCGGCGGCGCGGATGCGGGCGGCGGAGTCGGGTGCGGACAGCTCGCGCACCGAGAAGCCGAACAGCGTCTCTTCGGTGCGGCCGGGGAACGCCGCGGCGCTCGAGAGCGAGGCGTAGTCGGAGGACTTCAGCTGCAGCCGACCCTGGGCGTCGAGCTCGTGCGCCATCGCGGTCACCGCGCTGTGCCGGGGCGCCGAGGGGGCAGGCGCGGCCACTGGAAGCAGTGCCTTCGCCTCGGCGTCGTTGGCGCGGCGGAAGAGCACCTCGCCGCGCAGCTCGGAGATGAAGCGCGCGAGGTCGAAGGAGTCGGGGTCCGGCGCCTCGTCGGCTTTGTGGATTCGCGAGGCCTCGAGCATCTTGCCGATGAGCTCCGCGCGCTCGCGGCGCAGAGCCTCGACGACGCGCGCTGAGTCTTCACGCTCGGCGTGGGCCCGGGCGGCCCGCACCTCGAGCTCCGCCACCAGCCGGCGCAGCTCGATCTCCCGCTGCGCGGCGCCGCCGATGTCCGCGCGCAGACGGTCTGCTTCCGCCCGCACCGCGCCGAGATCATTCTCGAGCTGCTGGGAGCGCGCTTCGAAGTAGACGATCTTTTCCAGCGCGCTCTTCAGCAGCGCTTCGGGGCGTTCATCGATCAAGAAATTTGCGTCCTCCGCCGAGCCATGGGCTCGACTTTTGGGAGAGTACAGACCTGTAGCGGTCTGTCTCCTTTTTGACCGGCGGCGGACCCTAATCCGCATGTGTGTCATTGTAAACCAGCGTAAAAACTGGGGTTATTGGCGCCGATTGAAAACCCAGCCAGGGCCGATTTGTCGGCTCCGCAGCGATTTGCAGCCACCTGAAGTGATACCCTTCCCAAGCGCTTTCAAGTGCGTGGCCGCTCCCCTCACAAGCAAAGACCTGATGGGCGAAATCTCAGGACCGTTCGTGCTGCGGACCCGGCTTGGCCAGAGCGAGCTGGGCGAGTGTTATCTGGCCGACCGCGACGGCGAGGTGTGCGGCGTCTACAAGCGCTTCACCGTCGAGCAGACGCGCGACCCTACTTTTCGCGCAAGCCTGAGTTCCGAGCTTTCGCTGGCGGCCCAGCTGCGTCACCCGGCGATCGGTGCGGTGCTCGAGCAGGGCGAGGTCGGCGGGCGGGCTTTCGTGTTGATGGAGTACGTCGAGGGCGTGACGCTGGCGCAGCTGATTCGCGCCGCGCGGCAGAGCCAGGCGTTTCCGGTGTCGATGCCGCGGGCAGTGGCGCTGTTGACGCCGGTGCTCCAGGCGCTCGCCGCGGCGCACGCGCTGCAGCCGGTGCTGCTCCACCGCGACCTGACGCCGGAGAACATCCTGTGCACCTCGGCCGGCCGGGTGGTGCTCACCGACTTCGGCCTGGGCCGGGTGCGCCAGCGCGTCGGCGGCGCGGCGAACCTGAAGCGGGCGTACGTCTCACCCGAGCAGGCGCGGGGGATGGCGATCGACGTCAGAAGCGAGCTCTTCGCCGCGGGGCTGCTGCTGTTCGAGCTCGTCTGCGGCCGGCTGCCGGCCCAGGGCGGGCCGGGCGAGGTCATCTCGCGGATCGCCACCGGCGAGCTGGACGCCCCGAAGGCAGTCAACCCGGCGCTCGAGGACGCCGCGGCGGCGGTGCTGACGCGCGCGCTCGCGCAGGGGCCGGAAGCCCGGTTCGCTTCTGCCACCGAGTTCGCCGAGGCGCTCACCCCCTGGGCCGCCGCTGAGCAGACCGAGGCGCTCGGCCCCTGGGTGGCGGCGTTGCGGGTGGTGAAGCTCGAGGCCGCGCTGACCCGCGCGCCGGCGCCGGAGAAGTCGGTCGACGCGCCCGCGGTGACGATCGTCGTCCCCGCCGCGCTGCCGAAGGCGCCGCCGTCGCGGGGGTCGGCGAAGCGCAAGCTGGCCGGGTTCGCCGTGGCCGCCGCGCTGTTCGCGATCGCGCTCCCCGTCTCCAACGGCCTCAAGGGCGAGGTCGCCGTCGCCGGCACCCGCGCCCTCGAGCTGACCTCGATTCCCTCGGGCGCCACGATCCTCGTCGACAACGCGCCCGTCGGACGAACGCCGCTGACCCTGGCATTCGGGAAGAACGAGATGCACCACCTGACGCTGCGCAAGGCGGGCTTCCCCACCTGGGAAGGCATCGCGCGCAACACCAGCCGGATCCAGGTCGACCTCGCCACCGGCGGTCACGAGAACGCGCTCTACGACGGGGAGAAGGCGGCGCCGCGCTCACCCCCGGTGACGCCACCCGAGCCCGCCGCGGCTCCCGCGCCGCCGGTCGAAGCGCCTCAGACCCAGGCCCCGGCCACGGTTGAACCGGTCATCTACGACGTCGAGTCGCCGCCGCTGATCCAGGTGCTCGATCGCCACCACAGCGTGCTCGTCGACGAGACCCCCGCCTTCGATGCCCCCGACGGCGCCGAGGTGGTGCAGAAGGGGACCGCGATGCTCTACGAGATGCAGCCGCCGCGGTTCTTCCCCCGCCGCGCGACCAGGGCCTTCGAGTCGAGGTATGCGAGCCTTCCCAATCCCGCGGCGCGGCCGTTGGCGCTCTTCGCGCTGTTGCGCGTCGGCGCCGGCCTCGAGGCCTTCAGCATCGCCCACCCGGTGAAGCTCGCCCAGGGTGGGCGGGTCCACTTCTTCAGCCTCACCGAGGGTGTCAGCGACCAGTTCCAGGGCGGCAGCCGCGTCTTGATCAACGACCACTACGACGAGCTGCGGGCGACGGTGCTGGTGCGCATCCCCTCCGACCACGGGTTCCGGGTGCGGGTGCTCCGGCCGGAGCTCACCTACCGCCTCTCGCTCGTGCCGAAGGGCGGCGGGCTGATGCCTCCCGTGCTGATCTCGCTGCGGCTCCCCACGGCCACGGCCAACGACGTGCCGCGCCTGAGGCTCGACGGCCAGGTGCTCGACGCGCGGCAGGTGCTGATCTCCGCCGGCGCCCACACCCTCAGCGGCGCCAGCAGCGTCGTCTTCACTCTGCCGACGCTCGAGGGAGTCGTGCCGGGGGACGTGGCGCTGACGCTGATGCCGCCCGGCCCCCGCTAACGGTTAAGTCAGCGCGGCGAGCTGGCGCTCGAAGTCCTCGACGGTGGTGAAGAGCCGCCCGTGAATGCCCACCGCCGTCGCACCGTCGGCGTAGCGCTGCACGTCGTCGAAGAAGGCCGCGCGGTCCGCGGCCACTCCCAGCCGCTGCAGCGCGCGCCGGTAGAGCTCGGGCGCGGGTTTGATCAACTGCTCCTCGTAGCTCAGGACGACGGTGTCGAAGCGCTCCAGCACCGGCAGCTGAGGCCGCAGGAACCGCACGTGGAGGTCGTGGGTGTTCGACAGCAGCGCGAGCTTCAGCGTGCCCACCAGTGACTCGACCTTCTTCACCATCGGCGCGTTGAGGGTGAAGTGGCAATTCCACAGCGCGTAGAACGCGTCAGCGGAGACCTCGCCCCCGAGGTTTCGCTGCAGCTGCAGCCTCAAGGCGTCTCCCGGGAGCCGGCCGGTGTTGACCCTGTCCCAGACGTCGTCGTCGAGCCGCGCCTTCATTCGCGGCACGGTGGTGCCGAAGGCGGCGGCGAGCTTGTCGAACAGCAGCGTGTTGTCGTGGAAGACGAGCACGTTGCCCAGGTCGAGGATCAAGGCGTCGAGCATCAGCGGCGCAGCCTCCGCGTCTTGCCGAGCACCACGTCCGAGCCGCCCTTGCTCGCCCGCCCTCGGCCCTTCGCGGGCCCAGGGCCGATCGGATCCGGACAGCGTGAATGGAAGCGGCAGGTGCGGCAGGAGACGCCGGACCAGACCTGCTCGTAGAGCGCGGTGACCCGGTCGAGGGTGTCGAAGTCCTCGGTGACGAAGCCGAGCTCGAAGTTCCGGTTGTCGGCGTGCTTCGCGCCCAGCCCCGCGCCGGTGAGGTTGGCGCTGCCGAGGTAGAGCCAGGCGCCGTCGACCCGCACGCACTTGAAGTGGACGCGGGGGCAGATCTTCAGCTTCATCTGCGCCCGCAGCAGCGACGGCCGCGCGTCGAACGCCTGGCGAAAGGGCCGGCTCGGCAGCTCGGCGTGCAGCAGCCGCACCTCGACCCCGCGCTTCACCAACTGGGCGAACAGCTCGACCACCGGGCGGAAGGTGCCGTCTTCCGACTCGAGCAGCATCGCCTTGACGTTGGCGGTGGCGATCCACACCGACTCCCGGGCCTGCCGCATCCGGCGCACCACCTCACGGCCCAGGACCTGTCCTTCCATCAGTTGTGCGTCGAGCGCGGTCATCGGGGGCATCCAAAGCATAGCGCTGGGGGTGAGTCCGCACTCACCAAACACGGGTTAACTCCGGTCCGGTCGATTGCTAGCCTGCGGCTCCACCTTGGTCACGATCGAGGCTCACCCGTTGCTCGACGCAGCGGTCTTCACCGCCACGTTTCCCCACCCACTCGCGCAGCTGGATGCCACGGCTCTGGCCGGGTGGTTCTCGCTCACCGCGAACGCGCCGCTGCAGTCCAGCGACGAGGTCCGGGCCGCGGTCAGAGACCTGCTGCGCCACGGCGGCTACAAGCCCACCGGCCGCGGCAAGCCGGCGAGCGAATACCTGATCCGCGCGGTGGGCGAGGGCGCGCTCGGGTCGATCAACGCCGCGGTCGACGCCTGCAACGCGGTCTCGCTCCACAGCGGGCTGCCGATCTCCGTCGTCGACCTCGATCGCGCGAAGTCGCCGCTGAAGCTGGGCGTCGCGCCCGCCGGCACCCAGTACGTCTTCAACGCCTCGGGTCAGAGCATCGACGTCGAGGGCCTGCTGTGCCTGTTCGATGCCGAGGGCGCCTGCGCCAACGCGGTGAAGGACGCCCAGCGCACCAAGACCCGTCCGGAGACGACGAGAACGCTGAGCGTCGTCTGGGGCACGAAGGCGCTGCCAAACCGCACTACATCCACGCTGAATTGGTACCGGACGCTGCTCGAGGGCGTCGGGGCCAGAATGGAAGTCCTTAAAACAACACAGGATTGAAGATCTTCCGCAACCAGGTGCGATACGCACCGACAACACCGCAAGAGGGATGAAGAAATGACCATCAAGATCCAGCGTGGCCGTCAGTTCGCAGCGACCGACACCACCGTCCAGGTATTCGACGCGACGGGTAAGGCGGGCAGCTACCTGCAGAAGGCGGCCGACAAGCTCGTCGCCCAGAACATGACGGTCGTGGTGCGGGGGCCGAGCAACAAGAAGCTCACCCTCGCGACCGCCGCCGACTGGAAGGCCTTCCTCGAGAAGAACTGCGCCACCAAGGAACAGACCGACGCCTTCGCGAAGAAGGCCGGCATCACCTTCGGCGACTTCCTCAACGCGGTCGACGACGCGGCGGCCAGCGACGACAAGGGCCTGACGCTCGACCTGCGGCCGACGAGCACGCTGGGCAAGGCGCTGTCGCTCGACAAGGTCGACGGCGACTACGGCAAGAAGCTGGCGAAGGACGCGACGGTCAACCTCACCGGCGCCAACGGAGCGACCGGCACGGTGCAGGCGGTCGGCGTGCCCACCATCGGCAAGGAAATCCTCGCCAACCCGGTCTCGAGCAACTGGGAGCGCGACCGCACCGAGCTGGAGAACTGGGGCGACTTCAAGACCGGAGATGGCGCTTCGGACAAGTTCAAGGCGAACACCGGGCCGGCGCCGTACGCCAAGCTCTACCAGCCGAAGTGGGACGACCCGAAGGCGATGGAGATCGTCAACAGCTTCGCGATGCCGCTTCACCTCGAAGTGAAGAGCACCAACCCTGACGGGACGACCAAGTTCCAGGACGGGTACGAGATGTTCCGCGACACCTACTTCGACGACAAGAACGGGGCGCTCGACAAGGCCGGCGCCTCGGTGCGCTCCCGGGTGCGCTTCGACAACAACGACAAGGTCAGCGGCACCGCCACCGCGGGCGCGAAGGTCACGGTGTCGATGGACGGCACCGAGATCGGAACCGCGGTCGCCGACGCCGCGGGGAAGTGGGTCCTCGACAAGTCAATCGCGATGGACAAGGCGCACACCTTCACCGTCGTCGCGAAGGACGCCGCGGGCAACAGCGCCGGCTGGGCGACCGCGAATCCGCCGTTCGCCGTGAACCGGGTCCTGGTGCAGGCGAAGGAAGGCCGCGCCGTGACCGGCACCGACTCGGCGGTGCACAAGTTCGAGAAGCGGTGGGAGGGCGGCTACACCGACGAGAACGCGGCGAAGGAGCAGCTGGTCAACGGCAAGGAGACCGGTGGCAGCACGCTCGCCGTCTCGCAGAAGTTGTACCAGCTGGCCCAGGACAAGGGGACGCTCGGCAAGGACGGCAACCTCCAGCTCGAGGAGAAGTACACCGTGCTGCAGAAGCGGCGCCGCACCCACCTGCAGCTCGACAGCGTCAGCGACGTCAGCAGCCGGAAGACCTCGCTGAAGACCGAGATGGACGCGCTCACCGCCGCGGGCAAGCCGGTGCCGCCCGCGATGGAGGCCTACGGGAAGAAGCTCGACGATCAGATTAAGTTCCTCACCGACGCGAGCACTGCGCTGCAGAAGTACGGGCAGTACATGCCGTCGGGCGAGTGCTTCATCGTCTCCGCCGATCGCTACACCGTCTTCGATGCCGCCGCGCGCAAGGGCAACCCGCCGACCGACATCGACGACGAGGTGGGGAGGATCGGCAAGGGCCCGCTGCACATCGAAGCGGAGTGGGACACCGCCTCGTCTGACCCGTTCGAGAAAGCGGTCACCGAGATCGACAAGCGGATCAAGGCCACCCCGCCGCCGGATGCAGCGACCCTCGCCACGCTCCAGGCGGACCGAACGCAGATCACCGGGATGCAGACGGTCTTCAAGAAGGACGTCGCGGCGACGGTCGACGTGATGAAGAAGCAACTGCTCGACGCCGGCCTGAAGGAAGACCCGGCGAAGAAGTCGAAGGAACAGCGCGCGGCCGACCTCGCCAACGGCCAAGAGCGCCCTGTCTTCTGGATGTGAGGACGAAATGACTGCACGCATCGGCGGCGGGTGGAACATCGGAGCGGTGGCGAAGGGCACGACGGCCGGCACCCAGTCAGCACGCTTCGAGGTCGCCGAGCGGACCAAAACCAACGTCAAGGAAGCCTCCGACGTGGTGGCGCTCCCTGGCGGGCGCTTCCTCGTCGCCGGCGACACGTCGGACAAGATCGGGCTGATGGACGCCGACGGAACGGTGACGAAGATCAAGCTTCCTCACCTGCCCAACGGCAAGCCGAGCCAGTTCGAAGGCGTCGCCTACGATCCGGTGAAGCACAACCTCTTCCTCTCGCGGGAAGAGAGCCGGGAGATCCTCCGCTTCGAGTGGAACCCCGACAAGAAGGCCGACCCGAAGTACGAGAAGACCTTCGACATCAAGCACCTCGGCGGCCCTCAGAACAAAGGCCTCGAGGGCCTCACCTTCCTGCCCGGCGACTTCTCTCCCACCGGCAAGCCGCAGCTGCTGGCGGCGAAGGAAGGCAGCCCGCGCGAGCTGGTGCTGCTCGACAGGCACGGCAGCGAGAAGCCGATGTCGATCAAGCTCGAGGACCAGGTGAAGGCCGTCTGTAAGGACTTCTCTGCCGTCGCGGTGGATCCGAAGACCGGCAACATCTTCATCTCTTCCGACGAGTCGTCCACCGTGGCGCAGATCGAGCTCAAGCGCGACGGCGACAAGATGGTCGGCAAGCTGGTGCAGTCGTTTCCGCTGCGCGACGCCAAGGGCAAGCCGCTGGCGCGCATCGAGGGGCTGACGTTCAACGAGAAGGGCGATCTGTTCGTCCTCACCGAGAACGACGGCGTGCTGATGCGGCTCAAGCGCCAGTAGCGCTACTCGCAGGCGGCCAGACTGTCTTGCGGCGCCACGATGCGCGCGCGGCCGCGAGCGAACGTCTTGAGGAAGCAGCGGTACTGGTACTTCGCGCCGGCGGTCTGGAAGACCGTCTCGTGGCCGTCCTCGACCCCGTCGCCCAGCCGCTGCACCACCGCCGCGGTCACCGCCCGTCCGTCGTCGCGGCGCACGTTGGCTTCGACGGGGTAAGGCAGCACGCCCCGGCCGGAGAACGCCATCACGTCGCGAAACGGTACGAAGGGCTTGAGCTCCGGCGTCACCCGGTCGAGCTCTTCGCCGGCGAGATCGAGGCCGAGGGAGAGCGAGGTGGCGTTGGCCATCGGAGGAAGGATGTAGTGGTCGACGATGCCCTGAAACATCAGCACCTGGGCGTTGATCCGCGCGCCGTAGAGCGGCGGGTCCGCGGCTTCCGCGCCCCACTGGAGAATCGACAGCCCCGGGTCGCCCTCGGTGACGGTGAAGAGGCGCTCCTTGTAGCCGAGCATGAACTCAGTGACGTGGCGCACCGGCAGCGGCTTGGTCTTGTGAATCAGGTTCTCCATCCAGCTGCCGCCGGCGCCGCTGAGGATGGCGGCTGCGAAGCGCGGCTCGTAGGCGAGGGCGAGCGGGGCGATGGTCGCACCCATCGAGTGCCCGAAGAGCGCCACCTTCCCGGCGTCGAAGCGCGCCGCCGCTTCGTCCAGGCCGGGGCAGCTGCGGGCGTCGACGGTGAGGTCGTCGATGAGGTGGGCGGTGAGGATCAGCTCCGCCGCCGACTGGCGCAGGTTGTCGCGAATCGCCGAGGGGTTGGTGAAGGTGAAGACGAGGAACTGCTCGTCGCCGTGGGTGGGGTTCCGCAGCCCGCCCAGCGGCCCGTCGATGCTGATGCCGGCGAAGCCTGCTCGTGCGAACTCGCGCGCGGGGCCGGTGCCGGCGACGCTCTTCAGGTCGACGCGGACGCCGCGGTCCACCAGCGGACGCTCGCCGCCCGCGCCGGTTCGGGAGAAGACCACCAGCGGAAAGCCACCCGGCGGCATCGGCCTGCGGGGCAGGGTGACGACGACGTTGGCGCGCTCGTAGCGCTGCCGCACTGGAGTGCCCGCGGCGTCGAAGACCCAGGTGCCACCGCCGCTGTCGTAGGGCGGGGTTCCGCTCTGGTACTGGGGGAGGTCGATGGTCGACTGGTAGACGCAGAAGTCGGCGAAGACTTCGCCCGGCGTCAGTGGCGCGTTCGGCGACGGATGCTCGGTGAGGATCTGTTTCGCCACCGCCTCCATTCCCTTCAGCGGGGTGTCGGTGCGGAAGATGGCCACCGCCGCCAGCTCTTCCGAGCGGGTGATGCGGCGCAGCTGCGAGAGCGCGGTGCGGAACTCGGTGAGTGCCCTGTTCGACAATCCCGGGGCGTCGGCCGTCAACAGCAGCGACCGCATCGCCGCGCTCACCGTGAGCCGGTGGCCGTCGCCGTCGCGAACCCGGGTGGTGATCACCGCGGCGTAGAGCGTCGCCTCACGCAGCGGGGTGCCCTGGTAGGGGATGAGGGTCAGCAGGTTCGTCGCGCCGTAGCGGCCTCCGTCGTCGAGGAACGAGGCGTTCACCGGGATGCGCTGGCCGAGGCGGGGAGAGCCGGGGTCGACGTCGACGAGGAAGGCGGTCGCCTCATCGGTCAGGCTCGCCGCGGCGTTGGCGGGCAGCGAGGCGGGGTCGATCGCCTCGGTGGTGGTGAAGAAGATTCCCGCGGTGGTCGAGAAACCACGCGCGTCGAGAGAGATCGTCGCCAGCGCCGCGTCGAGCAGCGAGGACTTGCCGCGTCCGGGGAACAACCGCAGGTCGACGCCGTCGTCGGGACGGCGCAGATCCTCGCTGGGGAATGGGGCAGCGTAGAAGCCGCCGGACCGGGTGAAGTCCATTCGCACCGTGGTCGGCCCGTGCGCGCGCCGCGGGCGGATCCGCTCGATCACCGTCGAGGCGACGAGCGAGATGAGGGCGAAGACTGCGAGGACTGAGCGCACCAACGAACCTGATGAAGCCGCTGCTCTTGCTGTGCGCTTCCTACAGCCCGCTCAATCCGCAGAAGAGCGAACCCTCATCGTGCAGGGTCTCACGCGCGCGGTGTGACAACAACGTGCGCGCGGGTGCGCAACGTAGGCGAAGGCTCAGCGCCGGCGACGACGCAGCCCGGCAAAGAGCAGCAAC
>JAYVRT010000963.1:0-3419 GCA_043776025.1 Archangiaceae bacterium
AGTAACCGAGTAACCGAGTAACCGAGTAACCGAGTAACCGAGTAACCGAGTAACCGAGTAACCGAGTAACCGAGTAACCGAGTAACCGGGGTTGCCCGAGTCACCCGAGTAACCGAGTAACCGGGGTTGCCCGAGTCACCCGAGTCACCCGAGTCACCTGGGTTGCTGGGTTACTGGGTTGCTTGCTGGTAGTAGGGGGACTGTCGGCAGGGGACGCCGGAGCGGCCGATGGGCGATCGAGCCGAAGGGTTGAGCGAGAGCGGCTCAGGTCGGCGCCTTGCGGACGATCGCGACGGTCGCGATCAGCGCTGAGGCGATCATCGCGGGCGCCTGGGGCAACCACGCGTCGATCGGACCGGCCGCGAGCCAGCCGGGCTCGCAGCTGAGCCGTGGCTCGAGGACCCCTTCCGAGACGAACGCGAGGAGCGCTAACGGGCACGCCCCGCCGAGAAGGTCGGCCCGTCGGCCCAGAGCCGGGCACGGGCGCCGCGGCTGCCCAACGCCTCGAGGCTGGGCATCGCCGCGGCGACGTCGGCGCGCAGTCCGTCGATCACGATCAGCAGCACTCCCCCGGGCGCAGTCACCGCCGAACCGCGCGGCGTCGCGGTGACGTCGATTGCCGGCGCACGCAGGTTCAGATCCCCCGCCGCGGAGCCCAGCCCGGCGATCAGCAGCACCGCAAACGCCCAGAGCGTGAGCGCGAGGCGGATCACCTTTTCGCCATCAAACGCTCGAACGAGAAGGCGGTGATCACCGCGGAGTGGGTGATCTCCCCGCCGCGAATCAAGGTGTCGATCTGGTCGCGCGGGGCGAGCTCGACACAGATGTCCTCGGCCTCGTCAGGGTCGCCCGCATGAACCTGCTCGCAGTCCTCGGCGAGGAAGGTGTGCAACCGGTTGCCCTGGATCGCAGGGTTCGGGTGGCAGAAACCGAGCGGCGCCAGCCGCGCCGCCCGGTACCCGGTCTCCTCCTCGAGCTCCCGCGCCGCCGCGACGGCGGGCTCCTCTCCGGGGTCCACCATGCCGCCGGGGATCTCCAGCGTCAGCCCCCAGGTGCCGAACCGGAACTGGCGGATCAGGACCACCTGCCCACCCTTCGTCACCGCGATCACGTTGACCCAGTCGGGCGCGTCGAGCACCACGCGCGGGTGCTCCTTCCCGGTGCGCGGATCCGCCGCCTGGAACTGCCGGAGCTTGAAGATGTGAAAGTCGACCGGCGGCTGCTCCGAGATCTTCGTCCAGCTCTTGGGGAGAGTCATGGCTTGGCCCAGAAGTCGTAGAAGTTGAACCACTGAAACGGGTGCTTGCGGACCATCAGCTCGACCTTGCGCACGTAGCCCTGGACCCACTCTTGAAGCTGGTCATTCTTCTCCCGAGCCCGATCGAAGCGGTAGGTCACCGCGTCGAACGCGACCAGGTCGTAGGTGCGCAGCGCCGTCTGGACGTTGAAGCAGGCGATCACCTGCGCCCCGGTGATCGCCGCGAGTACGAACGGCCCGATCGGAAACCGCGCCGGGGCTCCGAGGAAATCGACCTCGACGGTGCGCGCGTCCACCGTGCGATCTCCCTGCAGTGCCACCAGATGGCCCGAGCGCAGCGCCCGCATGATGTCCAGCGAGCCGAGCTCGCCCTTGCCCACCGAGAGCACGTTCGGCTTGAACTTGTCGCTGCTGCGCCCCACCGCCTCGCGCACCGCCGCGTCTTCGCCCTCGTAGGCGACGATGCTGAAGGGGACGCTGAGCTTTTCTCCGAGCATCCCCGAGGCGGCCTCGTAGCTGCCCAGGTGCGCGGTGAGGAGGATCGCCCCCTGCTTCGACTGCGCGGCAGCGACGATCTTCTCGAACCCGGTCGAGTTGCGGTGAAAGCTCCGCGGCCCCTCAAGGCCCAGCACCACCCGGTCAACGATCGTCCGCGCGAACTGCAGCATGTGCTTCCAGGTGCGGAGCACCGCCGCCAGGCCGTGCGCCGGGCCGATCGCCCGGTCGAGGAACTGCATCGACGCCCGCCGCCCCTCGGGCGCGCCGAAGAGCAGGAAGTAGCCCGAGACGAAGGGCAGCACCGCGTAGGCCGGCCACTTGCCCAGCACCCGGAGCACGGTGACGAAGAACAAGCGCCCCGCCACGCCGCCGCGGGTCTTGCCGTCCCACCTCCGGGGCGACGCCAGCCTGGCGCGGCGAAGCGCCCTGCGCCGCCACAGCCACTCCACCGTCCCCAGCGCGAACGCGGCCGCGACGAAGACGGCGGGCTGCACCTGCGGCCACCGCGCCGCGAGGAGCCAGGCGGCGAGGGCCGGGGCCGCTCCCGCGCCTGCGAGCGCACAGGCCCCCACTGCCGCCGGGCTGCCGAGTCCGACTGCCGGCGCAACCAGCGGCGCCGCGACCGCGAGGGTCCGCCAGACCGGGCCCGGCCCTCCGAACCAGAACCACCGGCGAATCGCGTTGAGCGACAGCCCCGGCCGGCGCGGCCGCGCCCGCAGCAGCGGGGCCAGCGGCGCCGGCAGCAGCAACAGCTTGACGATGGTGAGGATGTTCAGCAGCGAGATCCGAACGTTGTCCGCCACCGGCCGGAAGTGGGTGACCCGGTCTTTCGGGTAGAGGACCCCGATCGGCGTCGAGCGCAGCGTCAGCCCTGCCCACGCGGCCTTCAGCAGCACCTCGACCTCGAAGTCGTACCGGGTCCGGTGGCCCATCAGCGCGAGCGTCTCGGGCAGGGGATAGGCGCGAAAGCCGCTCTGGCTGTCGTCGACCCGCTGCCCGCCCTCGAACCAGACCCAGAAGTTGGAGAACTTGCGGCCGAACTGCGACGAGCCGGGAGCGCCCGCCGCGGCGAGATCCCGCGCACCGATCACCAGCGAGCCCGGCTCGACGTTCACCGCGTCGACGACCCCGGGGATGTCTTTGGGGAAGTGCTGCCCGTCGGCGTCGAGGCAGATCGCATAGCGGAAGCCCCGGCGGTGCGCCTGCTCGAGCAGGGTGCGCAGCGCCGCCCCCTTCCCCCGGTTGACCGGGTGGGTGAGCAGCTCGGCGCCCGCGCCCTCCGCCGCCGTCCCCGAGCCGTCGGTCGAGCCGTCGTCGCAGACGATCACCGTGTGGGCGTGCTCGCGGGCCCCGCGCACCACGTCGGCGACGGTGGCGGCGTGGTTGAAGACGGGGATGACGACGCACCCACCGATGGCATCGCAGTGGCCCAAGACGAAGGGCCTGTCATGCCACGACTGCCGCGGAAGCCGGGCTGGAGAATTCCTGCTATCTGGCATTCCCGTGAAGCGCCTGATTTCAGTGGGGGTGTTGCTGGGTTCGCTCGCCGCGGCCGCGCAGGACGCCGGGGTCGCAGCCGAGGTGATCGTCACCCCGACCGCGTCGTGCAGCGGCGCTCCGGTCTACCCGTCTTCGGAGAAGTCGAGCGGGGTCCGGGGGGTGG
>JAYVRT010000964.1:0-11817 GCA_043776025.1 Archangiaceae bacterium
CTCGGTTTGATTCAAGCCAGCGGATGCCTCCAACGCAGCCCCGCGAAGCGTCCAAAGTCACCGTCCGCGGTGAGCCATTCGCAGCCGTGCTCGATGGCGAGGGCGGCGTGGTAGGCGTCGGCGACGACCTTCCCCGACGCCCGCGACTGCCGGAGGAGCCGGGTGAAGATCCCCCAGTGCTCGAGGCCGGGGCGCACGAGCCGTGCGTTGGGTCGATCGATCAGCTCCTCGACGAACTCGAGCGCGACGTCGAGCGGAGTCGGCGACACCATCACCCCGGGGGCGGTCGAGATGCGGACGAAGCCGCTGAGGACCGGCTCGGAGAGGGCGTACGGCTCATCCGACTCGACGAGCCGCTCGAGCACCTCGACGTAGCGGCGGTGCTCAGGCATCGCGGCGTGGTGCGCGTAGAGCAGAATGTTGACGTCCGGCATCCTCATGGGAGCCCGTTCGGGTCACTGTCGAGCACCTGGCGGGCGACGCGATCCCAGCTGTGCCCCGGCACGAGCCCGGGCCCCTTGTTGACGTGAAGCTTGAAGGGTTTTCGCTTGGCCCTGGCTTGCGGCCGTGCGGCGAACTCACCGCGCAAGGCGGCCTCAATCAGTCCACTCAATGTGGTCTTCAATTCGGTGGCGCGCTTGCGGGCCTGCCGAAAGAGCGCGTCGTCGATCACGATCGTGGTTCGCATATGCATAAGCATACCCATTGCGCATTCGTATTCTCAATCGCGCATCCGGTCATACCGTCGGCGGGCGGGAGCGAGACCGCGCTCGAAGTGGCCCTTCATCTGGATCGGCTCCGTCCCGGAGGCCGCGACCTCGATGCAATTGTGTCGGGAACCGGTCTCGCGGTTCGTTGTCCAACGCTCGCAGCTCTCTTGCGGGGTCGCTGGATGCTCCTTCCACTGGTGTTGGCGTTGGCCGCGCTTCCCGTCGTTCCGCGGGGCAGCACGGTCGCGGTCGATCCGCTCGGGCGCGGCAGCTGGGTGGTCGACGAGGAGACCGACGCGGTGCTCCTGATTCCGCGCGCGGGAGCAATCCACCGCATCGAGGTCGGCCGCTGGCCCGAGCGGCTGGTGCTCGACTCGAGGGGCCGGGTCTTCGTCTCCTGCCGGCAGGCGGGTGAGATCGACGTCATCGCCCTCGACTTCAGCGTCCGCGCCATCCCCGTCGGCGCCGAGCCGAGCGCGCTCTACCTCGACGAGCCGCGCCAGCGCCTTTTCACCGGGTTGATCACCGCGCGGGAACTGGTGTCGCTCGACACCGCGTCGCTTCAGGTCATCGCGCGCAGGAAGATCGACCTCGAGCCCGCCGCGCTGGAGCTGACGCCCGAAGGCCTGGCGGTGCTCGCCCGGCGCGGCGGAGAGGTGGGGTACTTCACCCCTGAGCTCGAAGGGGATTGGTGGGTGGCGCTGCCCCCCAGCGACAGCGGCGCCCGCGGTTGGTTCGGGGTCGCGCTCGCGGCGGTGGGAACCGACCTCTTCGTGGTCCACACCGAGGTCGAGACCGGGCTGGGGAAGGTCGGCTTCGGCGACGGCTACGGTGGCGGCGCGGCGGTGGAGCCGGTGACCACCCTGGTCTCGGTGCTCCGCCGGGCGAAGCCGCTGCGGGCGATCGAAGAGCTGCGGATGCTCGACGTCACCGGGATCGCCGTCGAGGCCAACCGGGTGGCGTTCTCGGTGCGGGGCAGCGGCTCGGTCGTCCTCGGGACCTGGAATCCGCAGCTGGAGGAGTTCGACGCGCGCGGGATTCGAGCGGGCGAAGGGCTGAGCGGCGTCGCCTTCGATGGCGATGGCTCGATGATCGCCCTCGCGGCGTTCGACCGGAGGCTGGTGCGCACTGGAGTCCATCGGAGCAACCCGGTGGCAGATCGGGTGCGGACCCTGGTTCGTCAGGTGGCGGCCGGGAACCACCGGAGCAGCCTCGGCCTGCTCGGACTGCTGGGTGGTGGGTCGTCGGGCGGCTTCGGGGAGTTCGCCGGCGTCGGCGGCGCTCGGACCGAGTTCGACCCGGCGCTGTCCCCGACGCTCACCCTCACCATCGCGGAAGGGGTGGCGCTCCCGCCGGGAAGGTTCGACCCGGAGCTGGCGCTGGGTCGCAAGCTGTTCCACGCCGTGGCGAACGAGCGCATCTCCAGCAACTCACTGGGCTGCGTCAGCTGTCACCCCGACGGACGGGAGGACGGCCTCGTCTGGCGGCTGCAGGGGACGCGGCGGCAGACGCCACTGTTGGCCGGACGGCTGGCGGACACCGCGCCCTACAACTGGAAGGGCACCGGAAAGACCCTGGAGCGGAACATCGCGCACACCACCCAGCGGCTGCAGGGGGTTGGCCTCTCCGCCGCCCAGCGGAAGGCGCTGGCCCGGTACCTGGTCGAAGGCCTGCGCCCGGTGACGATGCCGCCGATCGACGCGCCGGCGAAGGTCGCCCGCGGCAGCGAGGTGTTTCACGACCCCGCCGTGGGCTGCGCGACCTGCCACCCCAGCGACGATGGCTTCACCGACGGCGCGCTTCATGACGTCGCCTCGCTGGCGGACCGCGAGCTGAACGAGCTGCGTCAGGCGGGAGCGCTGCCGAAGGACGCGAAGCAGTTCGACTCACCGGACCTGCGAAGGCTCGCGGTCACCGCGCCGTATTTCCACGACGGCTCGCGGGCGACCCTCGAGGCGCTGATCGACGAGAACGACGACCGCATGGGCCACACCTCGTCGCTCTCGCCGGATGACCGGGCTGCGCTGGCCGCGTACCTGCGGTCGCTGTAGGCCCCGTCGGCCGAGCGCGGATGCCGGCCTTCGAGCCGATGGAGGTGCCCTGGCCGGAGGACGACTTCGAGGCGCTCGAGGCGGAAGGCGCTCAGGCGCACCGCCTCAGGGCCGCCAATAGCCGGCGAGGACGGCCTGCCAGAGGAGCTCGGCCATTGCCTCATGGCTGTCACCGTCCTTGAGCATTGTCAGCGACCAGCGCGCGAGCCGCTCCATCCGGTGGTCGAAGGCGGCCCCCGGGGCGCGTTGCTGCAGCTGAGCCAGCAGGGTCTCGAAGTTCTCGAGCTCGGTGCGCCCCATCAGCCCGTCGAGCCCGGAAAAATCGGTGCCGCTCGACAGCTCGACCTTCTGGCCGTCGTCGGCGTACAGCCAGAGGAACGTGGTCACCACCTCGGGCGTGCGCGTGGTCTCGTACACCGGCCGTCGGCGCGGGGTCCCGGGCTTCATCTCGACCTGCTGGACACCGCCCGTCACGCGAACCGCCGATCACGAGCCTCAGGGCGTCCCAGGCGATGGTCGCTTCTTTGGGCGTGCCCGGATTCAAGGCGAGCACCGGCCCGCACAGCCCGAACGACCGCGCCCGGAGTCGCGCGGGATCCGCCTTGATCCTCGCGTCGCAGCTGACCGGAGCCAGCCCATTGTCCCGGAGCGTCGCGCACAGGCCGTTGGCGCGCTCCTCGGGCAACACCATCAACGGCAGCGGCGGCGGAGCCCGGAGCCGATGCCGGACGTCGAACGCGGTCATCGACTCGACCGCGGTCAGCAGCGCGACGGCCTCTTCCGTGTCGACGAGCACGCGGGCAAGGGCGACGAGGCGCCAGTGGGTCGGCGTTCGCAGATCGGGCAGCGCCTTCGACTCGAAGACCGCCAGCCGCGCCTCCGCCAGTTCCGCGCGCTCGCGCAGCCGTTCGAGAGCTCGCCCGTGCCCTTCCCGGAGGTCCACCAGTTCCATCTGGAGCTCTTCGGCCCGGCGGTTCGCACGGCTCTTCTCTGCCTGGGCGGCTTCGAGGCGGTCGCGGAGCTCTCGGGTCTCGTCCATCGAGGTGCATGGAACTCCGCAGGAAGCCCGATGGCAACCGCTCGCGAGGCTGTCGCTGCACGCTTCACACCTGGGTCCACGGCAACGACAGGCAGGGGTCCGCGCGGGCTTCACTTGACGAACTTCCACGGAGTCTTCGCGCCGCTTCCGCAGGCCGATCGGATCGCCCGCGACCTGGCGCAGGCATGGCGAGGCCGCGACCGGGGAGGTCGGACGCCGCCAGCGGCTGACGGGAGGAAGACTGGGACATTACCTGGTTGTCCATTTTACGTGACCATGTTAGACATGTTGCGTGTCCTGGAAGATTGCCGAAGCCAAGCAGCGATTCTCCGAGGTGGTGCGGCGGGCGGAGCACGAGCCCCAGCTGATTCAGAACCGAGATCGGGTAGTCGCCGTCGTGCTGAGCCCCCAGGCCGCTGAGCGCGCTCTGAAAGGGTCGGCGCCTTCGATGCGGGATGCACTCGCCGACCTGCGGCGGGTCTGCGCCGACGGCGACTACACGCTGGAAGCGCCTCCGCGTCTCAACCGGCTCGTTTCCTTCGACTGGCCTTCCGATGTTCCTCGTCGACACAAACGTCCTCAGCGAGCTCGTTAGGCCCAGGCCCGACCCGAAGGTGGTCGCTTGGGCGGAGCTGCAGCCTTTGCTCGCGTTGAGCATCGTCACCATTGAAGAGCTCGCGTTTGGGTTCGCGGCCCGGCCGAACCGTGAGGTCCAGCTGCGCCTCGACCGGTTCGTTTCTCAGAACTGCGATGTGCTGCCTGTCGACGCTGCCATCGCTCGTCGCGCGGGCGAAATGCGTGGCGGCTTCGCGGCCAGAGGCGAGATCCGAACGCAAGCCGACATGCTCATCGCAGCCACGGCGCACGCACGCCGGCTGGTACTGGCGACGCGGAATACGCGCGACTTCGCCGGTTGCGGGTTGCGCGTCATCAGCCCGTTCGGCAAGTAGGCCCCCCCCCCGCCGCCTCGTCGAACGGCTTGCCCGTCGAGCTCGCGTTGTAGCGTGCCGCTGCCGCCGCCGTCGCAGGAAGACGTGGAGGAGGTGCTGGCGCGGACGGTGCGGCAGGTGATCCGCCCTTCGAGTCGATGGAGGTGGCCTAGACCGTACCGACCGCGATCAACTTGCCGGGTTGGGTGGGCACCGTGCTCACCGTGCCGATCAGAAGGTAGTCGTCAAAGCGCAGCTCGACGCCGGGCTCGAGCGTCAGCGTCGGCGTCACCGCCCCGGTGGGGTCGGTGACCCGGACCCGATCGAAGAAGAAGTAGTAAGGCACGCCGAGGTTCTTCAACGTCAGGTCGCGGGCGATGGTCTGCGTCCCCGCATAGATCTTGATTGCGTCCTTGGCGTTGCCCGAGAAGTTCACCTTCGGAATCGTGCCGGCGGCGATCGGGCTGATCTCCATCGCGTAGTCGTTGGGCCCGGTGTCGACGCCTCCTCCCCCTGTGATGGTGATCTCGGTCGAACCGGAGACGAACGCGGCACCGCTCTCCAGATAGAGGCCGGTGCTCTTCGAGTCCTTGATCACCAGATGGTCAGCCTTCAGCACCGGGATCACGTCCTTCTCGGTGAGGCCCAGGCCACGCAAGGCGAGAGCGCCATTCAGCGCGCCGCCTGCGTTCTCGAACGTGGTGTACGCCAGGTCCATTGTGGAGTCGGCGTTCATGCCGCGCCACGAGCCCCACTTTTCGCCCGGGGTCGTGTTGGTGAACAGCACCGGCTGGCTGGCGGTGCCCTGGGAGACGAGCTTTGCCGGGTTGCCGCTCGCTCCCTCGACGGTCATCACCACCCCGGTCTTCACTTTCACCACTGCGCAAGGCGCCACGGTCAACGTCACGCCCGGCCTGACGGTCAGGCTGAAGTTCACCTGGTGTACCGCGCCATCGCCCGCCCAGGTCTCCGCCGCCGTCACGTCGGCCTGGTGGACGACGGGGGTGCCGGTGAGCGCCGGGCAAGCAGGGCCCGCATCGGGAATGGGCTGCGAGCCCGGGCAACCGCTGAACACCAAGATCGAGAACGTGAGCCAGAGTTTCCGCATGCGGTCCCCCCTCCGAGAGAGCACCTTCTACCCCTGATGCTCGTCGGTGGCGAAGCGCGTGAGGCCCCGTCGCGGCCCTCGCCTGGTCTACCGACCCGGACACCGCTGGAGCGGGCGTGGGTTGTGGGGCCACCGCTTGGCGGCGATTTCAGTAAAGTTCGCTCGTGCGCCCCCTCGGCTGGGTCCTGGTCCTCGTCGGCCTCGCATCGATTCCGGCCGAGGCCGGAGGCTGTCCGCCGCGGCCCGTGGTCCTCGCCGAACTCGAGATCACGTCGTGTGAAGCCCTCAACCCGAGGAACGTCGAGGCGGTGAGCCGGTCGGTCCGCGCCGCCGAAAAGAAGCCGCTGCCTGGCCGCGACGCCCAGGCGCTCCGGGTCGGTGCCGCCACGCACATTCACGGAGCGGTCATTGAGGTGAAGCTTCGCCGGACACGCGAACTCACCGACTTCGAGTTCAGTCCCGCGAACGCAAAGGCCTCGCGGTGGGCTCCCTCGTTCGCCGAACCCACGACGCTCTTCTACAAGTACGCGACCGGCGCGAAGCCTGGAGCGATCTCCAGCTGCGAACAGTTGAAGGCGGGCGCGGTCGTCGTCGTCGGCGCTGCCTGCCCGCGTCGTCAGCCGTCGAATCGACGTAGGTCCGGGTGAAGGCCCCGAGCAGCTCGTCTCCAGCGCCCGCGGTCGCGACGTACCGGGCGAGGAAGGTACGGAGGATCTCCGGTGACGGTTGCGGAATCCAGACGTACACGTCGACGCAAGGCGGCATTTTCCAAGGCTACCCGGTGTCGGCGCGCGGCGATGCTGGCGAAGCAGTCCGTGACGGTGTTCGCCGTACGTTCGCGCGCCTTCTTCGTCGAAGCCGGCAACTTCGAGCTCGGCGAGGAAACGTTGCAGCTCGCCCGGGGCGTGGCCCGCAGCTCCCGTCTTGAAAGAACGACTGTTCTTGCTACGCGACAAGGAGTATCACTTTAGCCATGAACGCTCGTTCTTCCGCCGTGAAGCGACGAATCCCTCGCACCCTCAAGCCTTCGCTTCCGGACTCGATCGGCGAGCCCGGCATCCGCCGCCGCATTCTCGAGGTGGCGCTGCACCTGTTTGCCCGCCACGGCTTCCACGGAGCGTCGGTGCGTGACCTGACGCAGGCGCTCGAACTCCAGCCGAGCCAGCTCTACGTGCACTTCCCGTCGAAGGAGCACCTGCTCGCTGAGTTGGTGAACGCCGGGCATCAGACGCTCCTGAAAGCCTTTCACACGGCGCTCCTGGAATCCGGATCCGACCCGCGCGAGCAGCTCGCCGCACTGGCGCGCGCGCATGCCGCGATTCACCTGAAGCACCCCCAATTGGCGGTGGTGGTCAACGAGGAGATGGACCTCTTGCCGCCCGCGCTGATCTCCGTATCGGTGGCGCTGCGCGCCGAGGGGACCTCACTGCTCGTCGAGGTCGTCGAGCGAGGCATCGCGCAGAAGCTCTTCTCGGTGCCGGATCTGGCAGTGACAGTGGCGGCGATCGCCGCGATGGGAATGCGCCTGCCGTACTGGCACCAACCCGGAAAAGACGAATCCGTTGAACAGCTCGCCCAGACACACGGGGTGCTCGCACTGCGCCTTGTCGGAGCAGCGTCATGAGGGCTTCGCTCTTTCTCGCCGCGATCGTCTTCGCCGGCTGCGGCGCGCCGGGCATGGGCGTGCCAGCGAACGATTCGGGCTTCGTCTCCGGCGACGCCGGCGGACCCGACGCGGGCTCGAGCGACGCCGGAACAACCGACGCCGGATCTTCTTCGCGCTGCACCGTCACGCCACAACGGGCCGAGTGCACCAGCCACACCTCGAGCCTCACCGCGCTGGTCGTGCCCCGGGCCGTCACCTTTGAGGTGCCGGTCGGTCAAGCGCCTGCGACCGGTTGGCCCGCCGTCGTCTTCTTCCAGGGCACGCTGATCCCCGGAAGCGCCGCGTTCGCTGCCGATCGCGAAGCCCAGTACAACCAGTACCAGCTCACCCGCACCGTGAAGGCCCTGCTCGACCGCGGCTTCGCCGTCGTGGCCCCCGATGCACTGCTCGGAGGCGCGACCGCCTGGCAGTCGAACGTTCCTCCCTGGTCGATCGCCTGGACCACCAGCTCGGATCACCAGTTGATGCTCAAGCTGTTCGACGCGATCGCCGCGGGAACTTTCGGCGCGCTCGACTCGAGCCGGCTCTACGCGATGGGGATTTCCAGCGGAGGCTTCATGACCAGCCGGATGGCTGTCAGCTACCCGGGAAAGGTCCGCGCCCTGGCGGTTCACTCCGGCTCCTATGCGACATGCTCGATCACCTGCACCCTGCCGGGAACGTTGCCGGTCGATCACCCTCCGACGCTGTTCCTTCACGGCGAGGTCGACAACAAGGTGCCGATCGCCACGATGTTGGCCTACCGCGACGAACTGGCAACCATGGGCATTCCCGTCGCGACCGACATCAACCCCGATGCCGGCCACGAATGGATCGAACACGGCCCCGTCTCGGTCCCCGCGTGGTTCGAGCAGCACTGACCCGGTTGAAGCTCGCCGCATGCCAGTGACGGCGCTGCCGCCGCAGGGAAGGGAGGGCGCTTGACCCGTGAGCCCGCAGCGAATAGCGAGCGGCGAAGGCGCCGCGAAAATCGACACCCGCCCGAAAATCGAAGCCTTCGTCGAAGTCGAAGGCGACCGCCGCAAAGAAGAAGCCGACCGCGGCGAAGAAGAAGCCACCGACGAAGCGCGCGAAAGGCGCGAACCTCCACGACGACATCATGGCGCTCTTCGGTTCGGTGCTTGACGAAGAAGCAAAAACGCGCCCGAAGGGAGGGGACCCGAAATGGCTGCAGCCGAATCGAGCCGACCTGGAGGGCCATCCAGGTGAATCGCTGGCGGGCTGGGAGCGACCGCCGGGGAACGCGACGGGGCCGGTCGCGCCTCCTCGCCGCGGAAGTGCGAGGCTCCCGCGTGGCGCACCTTGAGTCCAGCGGGCCACGCAAGCCGGGCCGCTTCATCGCAGCAGTGGCGCCGGCGCGGGCGGTCGCTCGTCGGCCGGCGGGGCGAGCCCAGACTCCTTTCGTCTGGGTCCTCCTTCGCAGCCACCTGCTGATAGAATGGGCGAGTGAAGAAGCGTCGTCTCAGCTGGCGCGTCATCCGGAAAGGCGATGACGATGGTCTCTTCGACCTCGCTTTTTGGCAACGGATCGGGGCCGAAGGAATCTTCGCAGCAGCATGGGACATGGTGGCCGAGGTAGACAGGTTCCATGGCAAGCCCGGACGTCAACCCCGACTTTCGAGATCTGTTGCGCGCGTTGTGCGGCGAACGCGCGGAGTTCCTGATCGTGGGGGGATACGCCGTGATGTTCTTCACCGGGCCTCGCTTCACCAAGGATCTCGACGTTTGGATCAAGCCAACGCGCGCCAACGCTGAGCGTGTATTGCGGGCACTTCGGGAGTTCGGTGCACCCCGATTCGCGCTGACGGTGGATGAGCTCGTCGATCCAGAGACGGTCTTCCAGATGGGCGTGCCGCCGAACCGAATTGACATCCTGACCGATCTTGATGCGGTCACGTTCGACGACGCTTGGACCCTCGGAGGAGTTCCGCGCCGACTGGGACCTCTCGGGCGCCGTCGAGGACGCGCAGTTGCTGCTGCTCGCCGGTCTGCGGATCGCCAACGACCCGAAGCTCCCGGGCTGGAAGCCGGGCGACGAGTTCGAGGCGGCGCGGAAGGCCGCGCTCGCGGCACCGCGTTGAGGCGGAGCTGTCGGCGCCCGACGCCCTCGTCACCAACCCCAGCAACTGCCGAGCCGCGACAAGGACACCCTCTAATAATCGGGCATCCTCGCGGCGCACGCTTGTCAGCCGCGGCTCGGCTGCCGCCCGGAGGCTTCAGCCACGGCACGCCGAGCTCGGGTCCGAGCGCGACGGCGTTCGTGGTCGTGACCGGCGGCGACGGCGGCTGCTGAAGGCTCAGCTGCGCTCGGCGTGGAGGCCGACGCAGTTGCCCTCGGTGTCGAGCACCATCGCGATGAAGCCCGGGTCGCCGATGTCGGTCTTCGGCAGCAGCACCTTGCCGCCGGCGGTCTCGACCCGCTTCACGCAGGCGTCGAGCATCCCGTTGGCGTTGAGGTAGATGACCGCGCCGTCGGTCATCGGCTTTCGCCGCGCGTCCTGAATCAGCGCGCCGCCGACGCCCTTCCCGTCGGGGAGGAACATCGCCGAGGGGATTCCCCCGAAGACCTCGGGCTTCAACTTCTGGCCGAGCACCGTCTCGTAGAACTTCTGCGCCCGCTCGAGGTTCACCACCGGCAGCTCGAACCAGTTGATCGCGTCTTTCATCTTGCAGCTCCTGGCACCGGGGGCGGAGGAGCCCGCCCGTTCGGATGAAGCGCAAGATGGACCCTGTCGATGTCAGCCTTATGTCAGGTTTTATCTCAAGGCGTCGCGTTGAGCGTCAGCTGGGCTGTCGAGACGCCCTGGCCCGGGTAGAGCCGGTCGGGGAAGGCGAGCGTCCCTTTGAGCTGCAGCACGTAGTTGCCGACGACGTCGGCGGTGAAATGCGGCACCGTGCCGTCGAGGTAGGCGTACTCCCAGTGCCGGCTGAGGACCACGCCGCCACTGGGAGCCAGGATGCCGCTGCTGCTCCCCGCCGGCCGTTGGGTCACCGTCCACTCGTAGCGGATCGCCGCGTTGTTCCGATTGGCGAAGAACGGCAACCGGAGCTTGTCACCCTTCTTCAGGGTCACCGAGCCTCCGGCGTGGACCATGAACGGGCCGACCGGATCGAGGCAGTTGTTCGAGTTCGAGGGGTCGATCACCACGCAGTACTTCGCGTCGCAGACGTCTCCCAGGCCGTCGCCGTCGTCGTCGCTCTGCCGGCGATTGAAGACCGCCACGCAGTTGTCGGCGGCGTTGAGGATGCCGTCATTGTCGCGATCGAGGTCGCAGACGTCACCGATTCCGTCGTCGTCGGTGTCGAGCTGGTTCGGGTTCGACTGGGCCGGGCAGTTGTCGATGTCGTCGGGGACGCTGTCGCCGTCGCTGTCGACCTTGCAGACCCCGGCGGGAATCACCTGGGAAGGGTTGGCGATCAACGGGCAGTTGTCGGCGCCGTCGAGGATGCCGTCGCCGTCGTCGTCGGTGTTGCAGGCGTCGCCAAGTCCCGAGCCGGCGTTCGCCTTCGCCTGGTTGGCGTTGGGAATGAACTTGCAGTTGTCGGTCGCGTTGAGGACTCCGTCGCCGTCGATGTCGGGATCGCAGGCGTCGCCGATGCCGTCACCGTCGGTGTCGAGCTGCGCGAAGTTCGATGCGGCACCGCAGTTGTCGCAGGCGTCGCCGACCCCGTCGCCGTCGGCATCGACCTGGGTGCTGTTCGAGGAGAAGGCGCAGTTGTCGAGATCGTCTGGCTTGCCGTCGCCGTCGGCGTCGTCCTTGTAGGTGATCGTCTGTCCATCCTCGGTGTACTGAACCCAGACCGAACAGCCGCAGCCCCCGGCCGTCTCCGGCGGCGCGCCGCAGAAGGTGCCCAGGCACTCCGAGTCTCCCGTCCCCGCGGTGCCGGCGTCGAAGCCGACCCCCATCCCGGAAATCGCCACCACCTGGGTCGGCGCGTTCTCCGCGTTCGAGTTGATCGTCAGCGACGCGGTGTAGGTCCGCCCCTGGGTCGGCTTGAAGACCAGCCGGAGGAAGCCCTGCTCACGGGAAGCGAGCGTCGTCATCGCGGGGACGAGCAGCGTGAACGCGCTCGCGTCGGCGCCGGTGAGCGTCAAGTTGCTCAACGTCAGCGCCTGCTGCCCTCCGTTGGTGATCGACAGCGACTGCTGCGGCGCGGTGCTCACCCAGCTCGCGCTCCCGAACTCCTGCCCGAAGCCCATCGACGTCCGATCAAGCAGCAGCTGCGCCTTGGTGGGGAGTGTCCCCCCGCCGCCGCCCGAGCCGCCGCCGCCTCCCGAGCCGCCGCCGCCTCCCGAGCCGCCGCCGCCTCCCG
>JAYVRT010000965.1:0-3413 GCA_043776025.1 Archangiaceae bacterium
GGTCAGGCGGTGCCTTGGGCATGGCGTTCGGCTCGGCGGGCGGCGCGGTGGCGTTGAACCTGCGGCTCACGGCGCTCGAAGCACAAGGCGCGGTGAAGACCATCTCGGCTCCGAAGGTCACCACCCTCGACAACGCGACCGCCCGAATCAGCCAGGGTATTTCAATTCCCTTCAGCCAGGTCTCGGCGGGCGGTACCAATACGTCCTTCGTCGAAGCGCGGCTCTCGCTGGAAGTCACGCCTCACATCACCGCCGACGGCAGCGTGCTGATGACAATCAAAGCGGAGAACAACCAGCCCGACCCGTCGAACTCCGGCTCCAACGGCCAGCCGGCGATTCAGAAGAAAGAGGCAAACACCCAGGTGCTGGTGAAGGACGCGGACACCACGGTGATCGGCGGAATCTACGTCCGCGCCTCGTCTACCAACTCTTCGGGTGTTCCGATCTTGAGCAAGATTCCGATCCTCGGGTTCTTCTTCAAGAACTACCGTGAGCTCGAGACCCGGTCCGAACTGCTGATCTTCATCACCCCTCGCATCCTGAATCGTCCGGCTGTCGCGCAGAACCCCTAAAGGACCATGCCCATGACCCAACGACTCTCGATCTTTGTGGCAGCCGTTCTCGGGGCCTCCGGCTGTGTCGCCGACCAGCCTCTGGTGGTGACCGGGCTTTTTTCGCCCGACCCCACCCATACCGGGGCCTGCGATCTCACCACGGTCACCGCGCAGGCCTCGGGCGTGCTCGACCTCGCGGGAGGCGGCACCTACCTGGTCAATGTCGGCCTGCGCAACGACCTGGTCTCGCCGGTTGAAGCGACGCTGATCTCGCCCCACACCAACCTCATCACCCTCGACACCGCGACCTTCACGTACACCTCGGTGCCGGCGATCGCCTTCAGCACCGAATCGACGCCGATGATTTTCGAGGTGCCCCCGGGCAGCCTTGCGGCGGCGCTGCAAATGGGGATTTTCACGCGGAACGCGTTGGAGAAGCTGAACGCCTCTCTGCCGGGCACCACCAACGTCGGCGGGCTCGACGTGCGCGATCTGAAGGTGAAGATTGTCCTGAGCGGCTCCGTCGCGTCTGGCGGCCGAATCAGCACGGCGCCCGTGATCTTCCCGATCACCGTCTTCAACTCCGGGTTTCTCACCTGCCCGCCGCCCGGGTTGGGCCTGCTCGGACCCTGCGGCCGCCCGGGCGGTCAGGATGGAACGCGGATCTGCTGCGCCAGCGATGCGACCTGCGTGAAGGCAAAATGAGCTTCTTGAGCCAACTGGAGTCGATCGTCGCCCAGGTGGACGGGGCGATCGCCTGCAGCGTGATGGGCTTCGACGGCATCGCGGTCGAGACCCACCAGGCGCCGGCCTCGGCGGAACAGGCCGTCTCGCTCGAGATCTCCACCGCCTGGGTGGAGTACGCCAACATCCTCACCCAGCTGAAGAACGCGGCCGAGGTGCTGAAGACCGGGTCGATCGCCGAGGTGAGCGTCAACTCCGAGCACCTGATCACCCTGATGCGAATGGTGACCCCGGAGTACTTCCTCGTGCTCGGCCTCAAGCCTTCGGGCAACTACGGCAAGGCCCGGTATGTCCTGAGGATTGCCGCTCCGAAAGTGAAGAGCGAGCTGTAGGTCCCCCGCCAGAATCCGCGCTTGCCCCCACGGGGCCCGGTCAGCTACACGACCGCGCCTTACGTAGGCGTTTCCTTTTCAAGAGCGAGCGAACATGGCCGGAGTGATTGACACGTCGGAATTCCGCAAGGGGATGAAGATCGAGATCGACGGCGAGCCGTTCGAGATCGTGGAGTTCCAGCACGTCAAGCCCGGCAAGGGTTCAGCCTTCGTCCGCACCTCGATTCGCAGCCTGATCTCCGGCCGCGTGCTCCAGCCGACGATGAAGAGCGGCGACAAGGTCGGCCGCCCGGACATCGAAGAGTTCGAGATGCAGTACCTCTACGCCGAGGGCGAGGACTACCACTTCATGGACAACAAGACCTTCGAGCAGACCTTCGTGTCCGCGAAGGTGCTCGGCGAGTCGAAGAACTTCCTCAAGGCCAACGTCAACGCCTCGATTCTCTTCTACAACGGCAAGGCGCTCGGCGTGTCCCTGCCCAACTCGGTGGACCTCACCGTCACCAAGTGCGACCCCGGCGCGCGGGGCGACACCGTGTCCGGCGCGCTGAAGCCGGCGATCCTCGAGACGGGGTACCAGGTGATGGTGCCGCTGTTCATCAACGAGGGCGACGTCCTCAAGATTGACACCCGCGATGGCAAGTACCTGACCCGCGTCGCCACCGGCGGCTGAAAAAAACCATGGTCGACAAGAAGAAGAAGGCAGGCCCCGAAGCGGTGGTGGAAGTCCGGTCGACCGGCGCGCCGAGCACGCTCGACGTCGAGGCGCTGCGGCAGATCGTCGACATCCTCGAGGCCTCCGAGGTCACCCGCCTCGTCTGGCGCAATGGCCGCGAGAAGCTCTTCATCCGCCGCGGCCCGCCGACGCCGGTGGTGCACTCGGTGATGACGTCGTCGTCGCCCTCGGTGCACGTCACCGCGCCACACCCCGCCAACGAGCTCAAGCCCCGTCCCTCGGTGCCCAACCGGCCCACCGCGGCCCCGGTCGACGCGCCGATCGAGAAGAAGGGGCACGTGATCACCTCGCCCTTCGTCGGCACCTTCTACCGGACCCCGGCGCCCGACCAGCCTTCCTTCGTCGACGTCGGCTCGGTGGTGAAGAAGGGCCAGACGCTGTGCATCGTCGAAGCGATGAAGCTGATGAACGAGATCGAGTCGGAGGTGGCGGGGAAGGTGGTGGAGATCCTCGCCGAGAACGCGCAGCCGGTGGAGTTCGGCCAGCCGCTGTTCCGTATCGAGCCGGTCTGACGGGGCGAAGAGAAGCGTGTTCAAGAAAGTCCTGATCGCGAACCGGGGTGAGATCGCGCTGCGGGTGATCCGCGCGTGCAAGGAACTGGGGGTCGCCACCGTCGCGGTGCACTCCACCGCCGACGCCAACGCGCTCCACGTGCGCTTCGCCGACGAGGCGGTCTGCATCGGGCCGCCGGCGAGCAAGGAGAGCTACCTCAACGTCCCGGCGATCCTCTCCGCGGCGGAGATCACCCGCGCCGACGCGATTCACCCCGGCTACGGCTTCCTCTCGGAGAACGCGGAGTTCGCCGAGGTATGCCGCAACTGCAAGATCCACTTCATCGGGCCCCGGCCGGAGATGATTCGGCTGATGGGGAACAAGGTCCGCGCCCGCGAGGCGGCGCGCGAAGCCGGCCTGCCGCTGCTGCCTGGTTCGCCCGGCGTGCTCAAGAGCGCCGAAGAGGCCGAGGCGCTCGCCCGCGAGATCGGCTACCCGGTGATCCTCAAGGCTGCCGCCGGGGGTGGTGGGCGCGGCATGAAGATCGTGCGAGAG
>JAYVRT010000966.1:0-3408 GCA_043776025.1 Archangiaceae bacterium
GTGCAGGACGACGGGTCGGTCCCGCCGCGCCTTCTCGAGGACCGCCATCGGCCGCCCGCCGATGCCCATGAAGTTTTCGCTGATGGCCTCGACCCAGGCGATGTCGGGAGAGGTGTCGAGGAAGTGGCTGTAGTGCTTCGGCCGGAGGCCGACACCGTGACCGAGCGCGGGGCGAGAGAACATGGAGGTCTTTCGTCTGACGCGAAGCGTTACTTGTTCATCGCGATGACCTTGCCGCCCTTCGCCTTGCAGTCCTTCTCGGCGAGCGACACCCAGCCCTTGCCCTTGCACTCGTTCTGGCCGGCGCAGTCGTGGCCGGCGCCGCCGCACTCGCCCTTGCCCTTGCACTCGTTGACGCCGCCGCAGTTGATCTTCGCTGCGGCCTCCTTCGTGTCCTTCTTGGGGGCCTTGTCACCGGCAAAGGCGCTGGTGGCGAACAGAGAAGCAACGGCGGAAGCAATCACGAGTCCCTTCATCGACTTGGTCATCTGCAGATCTCCTTAAGAAGTTGAGCGGCGCGGAGTGCGACGCGCGGAACAGTCCTTCGGGGCGCACCGGCGTTACAGCATCGGCCCCGATCAAGGGCGCGCGCTACCCACTTGCCGCGGCATCGCGACGACCAATGGCCCGCGGCTTTCTCATCGGATGAAAAAGCCCGTCTGGGTGCCGGGCTTCGCGCTTGGTGGTAGGTCGCAGCGGGTGATCCCGGTCGACGCACCGACGGTGCTGGGCAAATACCGGCTGCTCCGCCGAATCGGTGGGGGTGGCATGGGCGAGGTGTTTCTCGCGCGGGTCGCGGGGCCCGCGGGCTTCGAGAAGACGATGGTGGTGAAGCGGCCCCTGGCTGCGTACGCGGGGCTGCCCCGCTTCGTGGAGATGTTCCTCAACGAGGCGCGGTTGGCGGCCCAGCTGACCCACCCGAACGTGGTGCAGATCTTCGAACTCGCCGAGATCGAAGGCACCTACTTGATCGTGATGGAGTACGTCGAGGGCCTCTCGCTGCGGGCGCTGTTGCGGGCGCGGAGAATGGGGCTGATCGAGATCCCTCCGACGTTGGCGACGGCGATCTGCGTTCAAGTGCTTCACGGCCTGTCTTACGCGCATGAGCTGCGGGACGACTCGGGGAGAGTGCGGGGCGTCGTCCACCGGGACGTCAGCCCGGAGAACGTGCTGCTCGGCTTCAACGGCGCGGTGAAGGTCGCCGACTTCGGGCTCGCGCGCGCGGCCGAGGCTTCGATCGACAAGGTGCCGATGGGCAAGGCCGGGTACATGCCGCCCGAGCAGCAGCAGGGGAAGCTGCTCGATGCCCGGGCGGACCTCTACGCAGTGGGCGTGGTGCTGCTCGAGCTGTTGCGGGGGCAACCGCTGTACGCGCTGGACCGCGGCCCGGCGCAGTACCCCGACGATCTCCCGCTGCAAACAGTGCTTCGGCGCGCGCTCGCGCCGCGCGCCGACGACCGGTTCATCTGTGCGAGTGACATGGCGCGGGAGCTCGACGCGGTCCTCCGCAAGGCAGGTGAGGAGGTCGGCCCGGCCCGAATCGGCGCGGTGGTGCGCATCGCGGCGCTCAAGCTTGGCTCCACCGGCAGCGGCGAGCGGTCGCCCGGCGATTCCGCGCTGACCCAGCCCCTGCCGCGGCCCAGCGAGCTCGATGTTCCCTCGGCAGATTCGGCGGACGTGGTGGAGCTCGGAGGCCCCGACCTGTTTCGTCGGACGAAGAGTCTGCCGGAGGCGCTCGAGTCCCCGCTGCCAGGGACGCCGGTCGCGCCGCCGCTCCTCGCGACCGGGTTCTCGCTGTCGGACGCGAAGGCGGTGCGCCGCAGCCGGTGGCCCTGGGCAGTGGGAACCCTGGTCCTCACCGCCGCGCTGGTGGTGGGCGTAGCCGCTGCGCCTCGGGGATCCCCACCTGACGCGCTGCCGGGTGTTGCGCGCGCGGCGCCAGCGTCACCCGTCGCGCCCCCGGTGGCGGCGGAGGCGCCCGTCGAGGAGGCGCTGCCGTTGGCGACGTCCCTTCCCAGTGATCGGCCCGCGGCGCCCTCGGCGACGGCGTCTCCCGCCCGGCCGGCGGTCCACCGCGGCGCGCGGCCGGTGGTGGCGGCGGGAAAGGGGCGCCTGGCGATCCGGGTTCACCCCTGGGCGGAGGTGCAGATTGATGCCCAGCCCTATGGCACGACGCCGTTGGCTCCGATCGAGCTGCCGGCGGGCCGGCATGCGGTGCAGTTGCGAAATCCCGAGCTGAACGTCAGCCGCACCGTCTGGGTGACCGTGGCTGCCGGCGGCGAGACGTCGGTGTTCGAAGACCTGCTCAAGTCGACCCGGTAGTCCGGATTTCCGTTTACCTGGGAAGCTGCGGGTCCGGCCACAGTCCGAGGGCGATCGCCGTCGCCATCGCGACGACTCCCAGCCCAAGCCCGATGAAGCCGAGCGTCTGGTCGAGCCGAAGCGTCTGGTTTCGACTCTCGAGCTGAGCCGCGGTGTTGATGCTCCGGTCGCCGGCGCGGAGCTGGTCAGCGCCCGCACGCGCCAGCCCGTAGAGCGTCGCGCCGGTGACGACGAACGCTCCCCCGAGCGCGGCGGGCCCCACCACCCTCGGCCACCGCGCCGTCCGGGCCGGTGGTGCGCGAAGCTGCTCGAGGCGCGCCTGGGCTTCGGCAGGAGCGGCGAACCAAAACGTCGCCGAGGGCAGAATCAGCAGGGCCGACCGCCAGGCCGCGTCGGCGCCGCGCGGGTCACCCTCCGCCAGCCGAAGCGCCCCTTCGAGCAGGCGCGCGCGCGCATCGGTGATCGCGTCGAGAGCTCCCGCCCGCACCCGCGCCAGCTCGGCGGAGGCCCGGGCCTGGTCGCCGCGCTCGAACCAGCTCGCCGCGGTCGGGAGGTCCGCGGCGGGCGCCTGGGGTCGCAGCTGCTCGAAGAACGACATCACCTTCGGCGGCGAGTAGGGCGGGAGCTTGGCGTGCGGGTCGATCGCCAGGGCCGCTTCAAAGTGCTGCTTCGCGTCGCCGGCGTGGCCGAGCGCGAAGTGGCAAAGGCCGAGGTAGATCGATCGCTCGCCCGAGGCCGGCTCGCTGTCCTGAAGGGCCGCCACGCACTGCTCGTATTTCCCCTGCTCGTACAGCTGCACCCCGTCCTGGATCGCGGCGCCGAGGAGGATCACTCCGAGGAGGGTCGGTAACACGCGCCGATGATGGAGTCCGCGCCTGGATTCAGCAACCACGGCCAGCAGCTGAAGTAGGGTCGCGCGCGATGGTGCCCCGTCTTCGAACTCTCCTCGTAGCAGCAGTGACGGCCGCGGGGTGCATCGACCTGCCCCAGGCCAACGAGGCCTTCTGTCTTCAGCGGCCCGACGTCTGTGGAGCGGACGGCGGGGTGGGGGGAGGCAGCGGCGGCGGAGTCGGCGGTGGTGGCGGA
>JAYVRT010000967.1:0-3407 GCA_043776025.1 Archangiaceae bacterium
CGCCTCTACCTGCTTGCGCTACTTTGACCGCACCTTGTCGAGCAGCTGCGACACGAAGCCGACGACATCAGCCTGAAGCTCCGCGTCGGTGGTGCCGCGCACGAAGTCGGCAACCCGTCGCGGTCCCACGCTTTCCGGGTCGAGGAAGTCGCGGCGAAGAATCGTGAGCGCCTTTTGGGCGTCTCCGTCTCCGAGCAGAGGGCGCAGCCTCGCGGCCACGTCCTCGACGCCCGTCCCGTAGTTCCGGATCACGTAGTACAGGTCGTAGGCGTCCTTGTTCTCGCCTCGGCCGTCGAACGCGAGCGCCTTGAGCACCACGAAGGCGCCCGCGTCACAGACCCAGACCTCGCGAGAGGCCTTCTCGCCGAAGAGCGTCCGGCCCTCGAGTGTCAGCCGCTTCCGATCCTGGAAGGCGAGCTTGAGCCCCGGTGCGATGATCGCCGCGAAGTCGGGCTCAATGTTGCGAAGGCGCCCGCCCTTGTCGGTGGCGAGCGATGGCTGAATTAGGAAGTCGACGGTGACCGTCTCGGCGTTGCTGATTCTCCAGCGCTGCCGGGTCGTGTTCCCATCGTCGTTGGTGTCCATCGTGAAGCCGGCGTCGCGAAGGCGCTCAGTGAGCTTTCGGTACCGGCCTTCGTCGAGGAGCGCCAGCTGCAGCCCGACATCGAGGTCCATCGTACCGACGTGTGCTGCGACGTCCTTCGGGAGGTCGGTCTGATTCACGATGAGGGAAGGGACGAGGCCTCCCACGATGACCAGGTCGTCCATCATGTCGCCGAGCTTGGTGGCGACATACAGACACGCTGAGCGAACGAGCTCGACCTGCTCGCTCTTGTAGTCGGCGGCGTGCTTCGGTTTCTCAGGCATCGCGTTTCCAGTTCAGCATCTCGCTGCGCAGGCGCTCCGCCGCTTCCTTGGCCCGTTCCGGGTGCTGCTTCAGGTCGAGGTACGCCTGAACGGGATGCACGCATCGCACTCCGTCCCGGAGCTCGGCGCCCTGGAACACCCCCGAGTCGTTCGGGATCACGAGCCAGGTGTTCGCCCCACGTGGGTCGTCGCGGTAACCGAGGCTCCCCAGGAATTCGTCTGAAGGCTCTTCGGCGAGGAAGAACGTCGCGATTCGGAAGGACGCGAAGTGGTTCATCTGCCAGGCGGCGGCGAGGCCGGTGGCGGCGTGCTCGAGCCCGGCGGCGCCAAGCCGATCGCTAAGGAACTGAGCGAGTGCGTCGCCCGAGCGGGCCGCGATGTGTCCCCGAAGGAGGGTGTGCTTGTCGAAGCGGTACTCCTCCTCCCACGCGTCGAGAAGAAGCCCTGGGTCTCGTAGTCGAATGGGCGCCTTTCCTCGGCGACCTTCTCCAGTGCCGTCGCCCTCGCCGGCTCCATCGCCCGCGCCAGAGACGTCGATGCGCGCGACGTAGCTGTCTGCCTCGAGCCTGGAGACGATGCGGCTCACGAAGCCCTCGGTGAGTCCGGTGACTCGAGCCAGTTCGCGCTGGGTGAACGCGCCGGTCGGGTTCATCAGGAGCCAACGAACGACACGCGCGCTCTTCGGAGCGAAGACGCTTGCCGGTCGTCCGAGCTCGCGGAACCTGTTGGGGCGGCCATCGATGATGACGCGAAGCCCGGGCGCCACGATGTGGCCGTTTCCGCTGAGGTCAAACCAGGGCACCTGAGCAACTGCGCAGGCCCGGCGTCCCGCCTCAGTCATGAATGGCACCGCGACCAGGGGGATCGCCCGCGAGCGAAGCTTCTTGGCAGCCTCGGCCACGTGGGCCGCGTGAGCTGCGACTGGGCCTGCCGCCGAGGCGGAAATCACCTCGACCGCAAAGGTCTGCCCCACAGCGGATACGAGGAGATCGACGTTCGCGCTCTTGTCGTGCCGGGACTTGATCGCCTTCTCGGGAACGTCGAGAAGAGTCGCGAGCGCTGAAGGCACCCGGCGTACAAGTTGATGTTCCGACGGTCGCGAGCCCATGCACTACTAAATAGCATGGGTTCATCTTCCGGTGAAGTGATGGCATTTAGTGAAACAGACCAGCTGCAGGGGGTAGCTTCACTAAAAGACGCACATTCACGTCAAAGTGAACGTCGATTATTTGGTGAAGTGTCACGGCTGCCAGAACGGCGTAACCCATTGAAACGAGGCCTGTTTATCTAGGCGACGGGTTCCGGCAATCTCTGTAACATGGCGTAACGACTGGTCTTTGTTGCCCCGCTTCGATACCATCTCCTCATGGTCACGGGGCATCCGGACGTTCATCGGGCGGTGGTTCTGCTGCAGGGCAGAGGGCGCCCGCTCACAGCCCAGCGTGCGACCCTGCTGGCGGCCGCGACCACTCACCAGGCGAAGGTCTCCGAGGTTCTTCCTGCCGGTCGCACGTACCGTGGGGTCGATCGCGTGCGCGAACTCGGCGGCAGTGGAGCGATCGACTGCGTGATCGTCGCAAGCATCACGACGCTCGCCCGCAGCGAAGCGCTACAGCTCTCGACCGTCGGCGAGCTCGCGGCACTCGGAGTCACCGTCGTTTCGACCTCGGAGCCGTGGATTACCGACTGCGCCACGACGGTCCAGAGAGTGGCCCAGTGGCTGCTCGAGCGCGACCGCACGCGCCGAGCCGCCCAGGTTCGAACCTCGCTGTCGAGGGCTCGCGCATCGGGCGTGCGCATCGGTCGGCCACGTCGAGAGATCCCGCCGACGGCTCTGCAGCTCGTGAAGGAGCTCGGCATCGGCAAGGCCGCGCGTGAGCTCGGGCTCGGAGAGTCGACCCTGCGTCGGTTCGTGAGGGCTGCATCACCCACCCCCAACCCTGGAGGAGCACAATGAGCACCCAGAGATCCAGACGGCAGATCCAGGCCCACCTGCGAAGCGCGTTGATTGCCGAGCTCGACAAGTTGGACCTGCCCAGCGACGGCAGGCACCTCGGCCGCGTCTTCCGAGCCATCGCTCACTTGGCGGTGGAGCTGATGCAGGCCGTGGGAATCCCAGACCCGGTCACCGCTCAGCTGCTTCATCGGGTCGCAGTGAAGTCGCTGAAGAAGGTGAAGCCGAAGGCGGTCGCTGGCGTGTTCGGCCCCATTCCCGAGGGGAAGGCATGAAGACCGTCACGCTCCACCTCCCCGAGCGACGCGAGCTGCACCTGGTGCTCGAGGGCGACGTCCGCCGCGTTCAACTGCAGGAGCTGCCTGCCGACAGCCAGGTCGTGCTGGCGATCGACTCCTCGACGAAGAGCGGCGGTGAGCTCGCGTTCGACATGCCAGCTCGAGCTGCGCTCGGAGACCGCGTCTGGGCGACCTTCTTCGACACCGACGACGCGTCGCAGAGGTCCGAAGACCTCCTGCTCGCCGCGTATCTCGCCGCCGGCCTCCTCGATCGCGGTCAGCCGGTGTTCCTCTGCGTCTCTGCGGTC
>JAYVRT010000968.1:0-3401 GCA_043776025.1 Archangiaceae bacterium
GGCACGTCGGCCTGGTAGTTGTTGTTCAGGTCGTTCCACGTCGCCGGGTCGGCCTTCACCGCGAAGTCGATCGAGATGTCCGCCGGGTGGGTGGGCAGCTCCTCGAGCACGCCCGCCTTGTTCATGAAGAACGGGTAGCCGCTGCGGCCGTCGGTGGTAACCGACGGGTGAGAGGAGAACGTCTTGGTGCCGATGATCGTCCGGTCGCTGGGGGTGTAGGTCTTGCGCGCGTAGGCGACGTCGTTGGCGAGCACCACCGGGGTGAACGACAGGCCCAGCGGGGTGAGCAGCTCCTTGAAGTTGAGGCCGGCCTCGGGGTCGAGGGCGATGAACAGCTTGCCGCCGCGCAGCCCGTAGTCCGACAGCGCCTTCGCCTCGGGCTCCTGGAACGCCTGCGTCGGCCCGAGGATCATCACCGCCGCCGCGTCCTTCGGCACCTCCTGGCCCAGCCCTTCGGCGCCCGAGAGCGTCTTCAGCTCGTAGTTCTGCGCCTTGAGCTCGGTCTGGAGCATCGCGATCGTCGCGCGCTGATCGACCACCGCCAGCGAGTCCTCGGTGCGTTCGCCGTGGCCGGCGGTGAGGTAGATGGTCTTCTTCGACTTCGCCACCTGCAGCAGGTGCTTCTGCACGTCCTGGTCGAGCCCGCGCAGCTGGCTCTTCGACTTCTCCAGCTCGGTGCCGAGGTAGATCGACTCGTGCCGCGAGCCGCGGGAGAGGACGACGACGCCGTTGCCGCTGACGCCGAACTCCTTCGCCTTCGCGGGCTCGATCGCGTGGTCGAGGAGGATCACCACCAGCTTCGGCGAGACCTTCTTCAGGTCGTCGAAGTAGGCCTGCACCTGCTCCGAGACCTCGTTCGCCGGGGGGAAGAAGAGCGCGGCGGTCACCGGCTCGTCGAGGCTCTGCACCAGGTTGCGGGTGGCCTCGCCGGGCTTGGCGGTGCGGAAGTACGAGAGGTCGACCTTGGCGTCGCGCTCGCCCGCGACGTACTGGGCGCAGACGGCGAAGGTGAGCAGCCCGGCCGCGGCGAGCCCGGAGAACATCGCGTCGCGCACCCGGCCGACCTCGACGGTGACGGACTTCGCCATCGCCGCGTAGGAGAGCTCCATCAAGGAGATGGGGAAGATCGCCGTGCCGAGCACCGCCGGCCAGAGCGCGCCCAGCGCCCCGGCGAGCTTCGGGCTCTCGGCCGACAGCAGCGCGCCGTCGAGCTTCTGCAGCGCATCGGACTGGGCGAAGTACATCGCCAGCGCCGCGAGCGTCACCACCTGCAGGCCGAAGAGCGCCTTCTCCACCTGGGTCGCGCCGCCGGTCGACGCGCGCACCCGCATCAGGCGCCAGATCGCCGCGGCGACGCAGAGCGCGACGCCGAGCCAGGAGAGCACCAGCCGGCCGGTGTCGGCCTCGAGGATCCGCTCGCCGCCCCACAGCAGCAGCAGGCCGCTCAGCAGCAGCACCGAGACGGGAATCGACGCGCGCTTCATCGCCACCTCCGCGCTTCCAGGACCCGGGTGGAGGCGAAAAGCGCCGCCCAGGTGACGAGGACGAAGTAGGTGACGTGGCGCAGGTGCACCAGGCCCTGCTCGAAGGGCTTGAAGTGTCCGTACCAGGCGAGCGCGGTGATCGCGTCGGTCAGCGGGCGGTCGGTGACGCGGGCGAGCAGCCAGCAGACGGTGAGGGCCATCACCATCACCCCGGTCAGCACCGCCGCCAGCACCTGGCTCTTGGTCAGCGCCGAGCCGAAGCAGCCGATGGCGAGCGTCGTCGCTCCGACGAGCAGCAGGCCGAAGTAGCCGGCGAGCAGGTGGCCGAAGGAGATCTTCCCGTAGATCATCACCAGCACCGGCATGTAGAGCGAGGCCAGCAGGAAGATCCCGAGGAAGGCGAGCGCGGAGAGGAACTTGCCGATCACGATCTCCCAGTCGCGCACCGGCGAGCTGTAGAGCAGCTGCAGGGTGCCGCTCTGCCGCTCTTCGGCCAGCAGCCGCATCGAGAGGAACACCGCGCAGGCCATGGTGAAGCCGCTCGAATAGAAGAAGAAGTCGCCGAGGACCTCGGAGCTGCGCTTGGCGGTGCCGGCCATCGCGAAGGCGTTGAAGAACAGGCCGTCGAGCACCAGCATCACCGCGATGATGACGTAGCCGCTCATCGTGCGGAGGTAGGCGGCGAGCTCGCGCCGGGCGATGAGGAGGACGGTGTTCACGCTTTGCCTCCGGTGAGCTTCATGAAGATGTTCTCGAGGCGGCCGCGCGCCTTGTCGATGCGCAGGACGTCGACGTTGGCCGCGACCAGGGCCTTGACCAATGCCGGCCGCAGCTCGGGGGGCGCGTCGACCCGCAGCGAGGCGAGCTCGCCGTCGAGCTTGAGCAGCGTCGCCGCCTGGACTCCGGGCACCTTGTGGATCGCGTCGAGGGCCACCTGGGCCCCGCCGCGGACGTCGATCTCGATCGCGCCGCCGCCGCCGAGGTTCTTCGCCAGCTGCTCCTCGGTGCCCTGGGCGACGATCTCTCCACCCTGGATGACGAGCAGGCGATCGCACACCTGCGAGATCTCCGAGAGGATGTGGCTGGAGACGAGCACGGTGTGCTCGCCCTTCAGCTCGCGGATGAGGTTGCGCATCTCGACGATCTGCACCGGGTCGAGGCCGCCGGTGGGCTCGTCGAGGATCAACAGCTTCGGCCGGTGGACCAGCGCCTGGGCGACCCCGACGCGCTGCCGGTAGCCGTGGCTGAGCGAGTACACTGGCTGGTCGTCCATCGCGGTGAGCGAGGTCTTCTTCTCCGCCTCGAGCACCCGGGCCCGGCTGTCACCCGCGGAGACGCCGCGCAAGCGGGCGACGAAGTCGAGGTACCCGCCGACCGTCATCTCGTCGTACAGCGGGGGCACGTCGGGGAGGTAGCCGATGCGCTTGCGGATCTCGTGGGGCTGCTCGCCGAGGTCGAACCCGTCGATGTTGACGTGACCGGCGGTCGGCAGGAGCACGCACCCGAGCACCTTCAGGGTGGTCGTCTTCCCCGCCCCGTTGAGGCCGAGAAAGCCGATCACCTCGCCCTTCTCGATGTTGAACGACAGGTCGCGGATCGCCGCGTGCTCGCCATAGAACTTGGTGAGGCCCTCGACGTGAATCATGGGGCTCTCATAGGCAGTGCGAATCGGCTGTCAAGCACTCACGGCGACCTTCGCGGAGCTGAAGAGAATGAAGGGGCCCTGCGCACAGTGCGCCGATGTCGCCCGGCACCGCCCGACAGCTGGGGCGGGCGGGCCCGTTGGTCTGGCTCGCGACGCAGTCGGCCGGGTCGCTTTAGGGCCTGAAATCGGATTACCCGATCGTTCTCGCGGCCGATCCATCCCCGCCCGCTTTGTTGCGCTCCCTCTCCGCACCGAGCAGTGCGCGACGGTCG
>JAYVRT010000969.1:0-11744 GCA_043776025.1 Archangiaceae bacterium
GCCTGCATCAGATGCCACGCCGCGAACCCGAACAGCTTTCCCCTCAGCAGCGAGGTCTCGCTGATCGGCAGCAGGAACAGCGCCTTCACCCCGTGCCGGTCGAGTCCGAACTGGTTGAAGAGCAGGTTGGTGCCGGCCAGCGCGCAGTAGGTGAAGGCCCCCGGCACCAGCCACTGGCCCCGGCCGGTGAACTCGGCGAGCGGCCCGCGAATCAGCACCAGGGTAATCAGCGGCATCACCAGCCCAAACCGCCCGGGGATGCTGCCCGCGAGCGAGACCCACTGCAGGCGGGCGATTCCGAACGTCGGGGTGGTGAAGCTCCACAGCGGCCGCGCCGGCTTGCCGGTGTCGACCGTCGACAGCGGCGTCTCCCGGGAGACGGCGAACCACGCCGACACCAGCAGCGCCACCGCGAGAATCATCGCCGGGAACACCGTCGAGAACGACCACTCGCCCCGCGCCGCGGCGCCGGCCCCGACGAGCAGCTGGCCGATCGGCAGCGACCGCACCACCGCGTCGGCGGTGCGCAGCGCGTCCTTCACCGAGTGCTCCGACGAGCGCTTGAGCAGCGTCGGCACCAGCGACGACATCAGCAGCGCCGCCAGCGGGAGCATGAAGAGCATCACCCGCGATTGCTTCGACAGCCGCTGGCCGAGGCTCGCCACCAGCAGCTGAATCGACAGCAGGCACACTCCGCAGGTGACGAAGAGGATGGCGACGTAGGGCGCCGCTGCCGGGGCCGCGACCGCGATGCCGGCGCACAGTCCGAACAGCCCAAAGCCCTCGACCAACGTCATCGGCTCGACCGAGCCCGCGAGCAGCTCGGCGGCGAAGAGTGTTCGGGTGCGCACCGGAAACGCCTGGAGGCTCTCCCACGGCAGCCGCCGCGACGAGCCCGCGAGCCCACCGAACGCGCCGCCGACGAACACCAGCAGCGTGAGGATGAACGCCGCGACGCCCGGCAGGGCGCTGTCCTCTCCCTCGCGAAACGCGTCTCCGACGAACCACCCGAGGATGCTCATCCCCGCGGTCATCTGCACCAGCACGAAGACGCCGATCAGCAGCAGCCCGATGACGAACGCCAACAGGCCCCGTCCGCCCATCTGCCGGCGTGCGCGGTTCCACGAGCCGCTCAGGTGGGCGGTCACCACCGCCCGCAGCGGGCTCACAGCCACGAGAGGCTCCCCCGCGGCGCGCCGCCCACCAGGCCGACGAAGAGCGACTCGAGCGACTGGTCTCCGCCCTGCCGCAACTCGTCGAGCGTCCCGTGCCCCTTGAGCTTCCCCTCGTCGATGATCGCGATCCGCGGACACAGCCGCTCGACCACCTCGAGGATGTGGCTGGTGAGGATCATCGTCACCCCGCGCTGTTGCAACCTCAGCAGGATGTCCTTGATGGTGCGGTTGGTGATCGCGTCGATGCCCTCGAACGGCTCATCGAGGAAGATCAGCCGCGGCGAGTGGAGCAGCGCCGCCGAGAGCGCGAGCTTCTTCTTCATCCCGAAGCTGTAGTCAGCGACGAGGGTGCGCGGGCCGGGGCTCAGGTCGAGGGTGGCGAAGAACTCGCCGGCGCGGCTGTCGATCAACGTGTCGTCGAGGCCGTGCATCCGACCGACGAAGCGCAGGTACTGGGGCCCGGTGAGCATCTCCAGCAACGCCATGTCCTCGGGCATCACCCCCATCAGCCGGCGCGCCGCGATCGGTTCTTTCGCGATGTCGTGCCCGAGCACACTGATCGACCCCTCGGTGGGGGCGATCAACCCGGTGACCATCTTCAGCGTCGTCGACTTCCCCGCGCCGTTGCGGCCGAGCAACCCGAGGAAGGTGCCCTCCTCGAGGGCGAGCGAGAGGTTGTCGACGGCGACCTTGGCGCCGAAGCGCTTGGTCACGTTGCGAAGCTCGAGTGCGGGCATTGCGGCGGAAGAGCGCGAACTCTAGACCGCTTCGCCGTCGCGCACCCAGTTCGCGAAGGCCTCCGCCACTTTCTCCAGGTGCTCTGGAGCGCGGCCTCGCTGGCTGTCGATCGAGTAGCGGAAGGTGCAGCCCTCGGGCAGCGGCTCGAAGTGGGCGAACCCGGAGACGCCGTCCTGCACCCCCGCCGAGGGGACCCAGCGGACCCGGTGGTGGGCGTCGTCGTAGGCGTAGACGAGCGCGTAGGTCAGCGTCTCGTTGAGGGTGAAGGTGATCTCCAGCGGGCGGCCGTGCTCGTCGCTGCGCACCACCTTCAGCCTCTTCAGTCCCGGCAGCCACAGCCGGATCAGCGCGGGGTCGCAGAACTGGCGATAACAGGCGTCTGCCGGCGCCGGGAGGATCAGCTCAACCATCGAGGGAATTGTCTCCTCTTTTCGTGGCGCCCGCAGGTGACGATTGCGTGTCCTTCATTTGAAGACACCGCTTCACGTCGGCTCCGCGTGGCGCTCGAGGAACTCGGCGACCCTGGGGAACACCTCGCTCGGCGCGTTTCGCCCCAGCGTCAAATCTCCGTGGCCGTAGTCGGCGCTGAAGCCTTCAGAGCGGGCGAGCAATTGGTACTCCACCGGGCCGCCGAGCAGCTGCATCGTCGGCGTCACCGTCGACGGCGGCGCGAGCATGTCCTTGATTCCCGCCATCAGCAGGACCGGGGTCCGCACGTTCTTCAAGGCCGCTCGGTAGTCGAACCCGTCCTCGCCGTCGAGCCTGCCGATGGAGATCCACCGCGAAAATTGGCGGGCGACACCGCCGAGCAGGTCAGAGCTGACGTTGGCGATCGCCTGGCGAATCACCCGGGGCTCCATGTTCTCGGCGTTGGCGAGGTACGGCCCCAGCGGCCAGGGCGGGAGGCCCATCGGAGCAATCAGACCCGTCGCCCACCGCATCGGAATCACGTTCAGCTTCAGCGCCGGGGCGACCACCCTGAGGAAGTGCTTCACCCCCACCTGGGCGTCGAACGTCAGCGGCGTCCCCATCGACACCACGGCGCGAATCGGCGCGGCCGGCAGCCTCCCCAGGTGCGCGTAGGCGACCAGCCCGCCCTTGCTGTGGCCGACCCAGAGCACGTCCTTCGCGGCGTTGGCGCTCAAGACGGTGCGCAGCGCGGTGCCGACGTCGTCGCGCGCCTGGTCGTCGAAGGTGGAGTGCAGCGGCTTTCCCGCCATCCCCCGGCCGCGCAGCTCGAGGACCCAGGTCTCGAACCCGCGCCGGGCGAGGAAGCGCGCCAGCGAGTACTTCTCGTCGAAGTCGAGGTCGAACCGGTTCGCCCCCAGGCCGTGGCAGAGAATCACCGGGGTGGCGAAGCGTCGCTCGCCGCGGGGGTGGTAGCGCCCGAGCGCGATCCGCGCCCCATCGAGAGTAGGGACCCGGTAGACGTCGTCCGGCGTCCAGGGAAGCTGCAGGGAGAAGAAACCGACCACGTGTCGCCCCTACGCTTCCAGCAGCAGCACCGGAGAAAACCCAGCGGCGTCGCAGCTGGCGAGCACGTAGCGCACTCCACTGCGCTCGCCGACGAAGCCCGCCGGAATCCCCGGGCCGTGCAGGTGCCCGTAGACGCAGACCGCCGGGGCCCACTTCTCGACGACGTTGGAGAACGCGGTCGCCAGCCCATTGACGTACAGCGGCGGGAAGTGGACCGCGGCGACCTTGATCAACGGCTTGGCGGACTTCTTCGCCCGCGCGTCGGCGTCGTCGATCGACAGCCCCAGCCGCCGGACCTCGCGCTCGACGTAGTCGGTCTTCGGTTTTTCATCGCCCATCTCTCCGCCCGGCATCGGCGGCGCCTCGGGCACTGTCCACAGCCGGGTGCCGGCGATGAGAAACGGCCCGACCTCGACCGCGCAGTTCTGCAGGAACCCGACGAACGACTTGTACGGCTCGAAGAGCTTGCGCAGCTTCGACGACGAGTCGCCCCACCAGAAGTCGTGGTTGCCCCGAAGCAGCACCTTTTTTCCCGGGCGGGCGTCGAGCCAGGCCAGGTCGTCGGCCACCTCGGCGGGCCGGGTGCCCCAGCTGATGTCGCCCGCGACGATGACGACGTCGTCGGCGCCGACCTTCGCGTCCCACGCCTTCTGCAGCGGCGCCGGGTGGTCGACCCAGCCGAAGCGGTCCATCGTCTTTCCCCGGGTCGAAGGGAGGTGGGTGTCGCCGATTCCAAACAGTTTCATGTCGTGGTCACAGCCGCAGGTACGCGCCCAGTGAGAGCTGAAAGCCCCAGAAGAAACCGCCCGGCGCCATCTGGAAGCCAATGCCCTCGATGAACGGCGGCATCCGTTCGGTGTTCGCCTGCGCCCGCATCCCCACCTTGAGGAGGAAGCCGAACCGCTCACCCAACGGGAGATCGCCGCCGACGGAGAGCTCTCCGACGATTGCCTGCGCCCCAGGATCCTGCGTCACCGCCCCCTGCCGCAGGTGGAAGAAGAGCCGCGCTGAGCCGAACTCCGCCCCGGCCCAGAGGCGGAAGCTTTCGAACGGAAAGTAGAAGCGTGCGCCGAGCAGCATGTTGAGCGCGAAGGAGTCGAAGACCGCGTCCGTCTCGGCGCGATCGTCGTTGGTGAAGGTGTGCATCATCGTGCCTTCGATCGCCGCCACCAGCTCCCAACGCGGGGTCAGCCACAGCCCGAGGTCGATCATCGGCCCGTAGGGGGTGCGGTTGCGGAACGCGTTGCCCATGCCGTCGGTGAGGACGATGCGGTTGCCGGGTGCGAAGAGCCCGGCGCTCAGGCCGATGACGAACGGCCGGCGCTTGAGGACCTCGACCTCCACCGCCTGCTCGACGGGCGGCGATCTGCCATCGGTGACGCTGACCTTGAAGTGGGAGTCGCCGGTCTCGGCGCCGGTGAAGTAGGCCGCCGCCTCATGCGCGCCCTCGAGCAGCGCCGGTGGCCCATCGACCTGGCGCCACTCGGTCTGCAGTGGGTCGCCGTCGGGGTCGTAGCAGCGCGAGGCGTCGAGGACGACCCGTTCTCCCTGGTGCGCGGTCACCGTCAGCGGCACCGCCAGCCGCGGCGCCTGGTTGCGGCTCGAGACCTTGCCCATCAGCTGGGTCACCGCCGCGCGCACCCCGTCGACGATTTGGTTCTTCCCCACGGGCACCACCTTCACCACCCGGCCCTCGACCACCGCGCCGCGGACGTCGGTCAGCTGCAGGGTGAAGACAATGGATTGCTCGATGATGCCGATCTGCCCGCTGAGGATCTTCTCCGCCCCGAGCGCGTCGGCGATCTGCGACATGCAGGAGTCGCCTTCGCACCCGATCAGCGCCTTCTGCCGCTCGACCCCGAGCAGCACCGTCATCTCGCGCCCGGAGATCGCCCGCACCCCGTCGTAGCGCCCCAGCTCGGCGGTGATCACCGCGGTGAGGTTGAGCGCCATCTGTGTGCTCACGCCCAGCGCCACCAGGTCCGGCACCGCGAACAACACCGTGCGGCTCGAGTACGCCGCCGGGGGCGGGGCAGCCTCGAGGACGAGCGCCAGCAACAACGGACTCACCAGGACCAACGCGTCACTCCCTTCGGCGAGCCGCACCCGAAGGCCCGACGTTCGCACACTTCATTGCAGACAGCCGAGCAGCTTCTCCGGCGCTTCCTCGTCCTGGTGCGAGAGCACGTTGTTGACCGCCGCGGCGTCGAAGGTGTCGCCTTCCCAGCCGAAGCCCCACACCACTGCCGCCAACTTCTTCGGCAGCGAGGGGTCGGGGGTCACCAGCGTCCGCCGCGCCTGGGTGTCCGACTGGCGCGTGGTCCACAGGTCGGTCAGCTGCTTCACCAGGTCGGCACAGCCGGCGGGGCAGTTGTAGGCGAGCACCGCGTGGCCGTGCTCGAGGTTGTGGAGCCACTCACAGCGTGGCTGCGCGGTGTCCCAGACCCGGCAGGCCAGCGTGGTGGCGCAGTGGTCTCCGCCCAGCGGCGGGTTGGCGCCGTTGCCGCAGGCCGGGTCGTCGCAGCTGCCGAGGTGAACGCCCTTCAACCCTGGCGCGCGCAGTGGCGTCGTCCCCGCGTCCTTCGCGGTCGTCATCCGCGGGCCGCAGCCCAGCGCCAACCACGCCAACAGCCATGCCTGCTTCACTTCTTCCCCCGCGCCTTCTTCTTCGGGGCGCTCTTCGGCTTCGCCCTTCCTTTCGCCTTCGCCGGCTTCGAGCCCGGCTCGGCGGGTCCGGCGGTCGCTGCGAGCGCCTCGTCCACCACCAGCACCATCGGCCCGGTGGACCGGCGCGACTCGAGCAGCGCCTGCGCCTTCCCCGCGTCCGCCAGCGCGAAGCGCTTCGGCGCTGGCACCTTCAGCCAGCCCTTCGCCAATCCTTCGAAGAGCGCGGCGGCGCAGGTCTCGAGCTCCTCGCGGGTGTGGATGTACGCGTGCAGCGTCGGCCGGGTGACGTAGAGCGACCGGTCGCCCGCGAGCCGCCCGATGTCCAGCTGCGGCACTTTGCCCGACGACTGCCCGAAGCTGACCAGCATCCCCCGGCGCCGCAGGCAGGCGAGCGAGCCGTCGAAGCTGTCCGCCCCCACTGAGTCGTAGGCGACGTGCACGCCCTCGCCCTGGGTGAAGGACTTCACGTCGGTGACGAAGTTGCGCTGCTTCGTCACCACCACCGCCTCGCACCCGTTGGCCTTCGCCACCGCCACCTTGTCCGGTGTGGAGACGGTGCCGATGACCCGGCCGCCGAGCGCCTTCGCCCACTGGCAGGCCAACGTCCCGACGCCGCCCGCGGCCGCGTGGAAGAGCACCGTCGTCCCTGGCCGCACGGCGTAGGTGCGCCGCACCAGGTACTCCGCGGTCATCCCCTTGAGCATCACCGCCGCCGCGGTCTCGTCGCTGACTGACTGGGGAATCTTCACCAGCCGCGCGGCGGGTGCGTTGCGCTCCTCGACCCACGCGCCAGCGAGCGAGGCGTAGGCCACCCGGTCGCCGACCTTGAGGGTGGTGACGTCGGGACCCAGCGCCAGCACCCGGCCCGCGCCTTCCTGCCCGAGCGCCACCGGCAGCTGCAGCGGGTAGAGCCCGGTGCGGTGGTAGGTGTCGATGAAGTTCACCCCGACGTAGGTGTGCCGCAGCCGGACCTCTCCGGGGCCGGGGGCGCCCAGCTCCACCGGCTCGTAGGTGAGGACGTCGGGGCCGCCGGTGCGGTGGATGCGAATCGCGTTGGGCATGGGGTGAACGTTTTCGCAGAAAGCAAAGAGGCCGGCGAGACCTCCACCGACCTCCGGGTGCTCAAAGGCTTTGGGCGCCGACGCTCAGAAGCGGTGGTGCCGGCCGTGCCCGCCTCCGCCCTTGCCCATCTTCCCCATCTCCGCGTGGAAGCGGGCGAGGAAGAGCGCCAGCTGCGCGCGCTTCTGCGGGGTGAGGTCCTTCGACAGCCCGAGGAACATCTCCTTGTCGAGCGCCGCCATCTGCTGGCGGCCGTCGAGCACCTTCTGCACCGCGGCGTCGACCTGCGCGGCCGCGGTGGAGTCGCCATCGGCGGCCGCCTTGAGCGTCTTCATCGCGTCGCCCATTCCTTCGCGCACCGGGCGGCGCTTGTCTTCGAAGACCTTCAGCTTGTCCGACAGCCGCAGGGCCTCGGTCTCGTTGAGGCCCATCGCGTCGGCCATGCCGACCACCATCATCATGTGAATCTTCTTCTGCATCTCTTCCTTGCGCTCGCCGCCGCCTTCACCGTCCCACCGGGCCGGGGGAGCCGCCGCGGGGGCCGGGGGAGGGGGCGCTGCAAACGCCATCGAGGACACTGCCAACACCGCGAGGATCAACTTTTTCACAGGACATCTCCTTCTTCGTTCAGCGAGGGCCAGGACACTTCATCAAACGTCAGTTCTTCGTCGGTCATGGGGGGCGCCGAGTCGTCCATCACCACCAGCACCTGGGGCTCGGCGCGCGCCTGGACCACCGGCTTCAACTTCCACATCACCCCAGAGGCGATCACCGCGCCCAGCGAGGCGGCGACCGCGAGCCCGATGAACTTCCGGGCTGCCTCGCGACGGCGCGACAGGCGCGCCCATTGGCTCTGCGCCGCCAACGGCAAGGACGACAGCTTCGCCTTTTCGGCCGCGCCCAGCGGGCTCTGGGCCGCCAGCGACAGCACCGCCGCCGTCTCGCTGCAGGCGACGCACTCCAGCAGGTGCGCGCGCACCGCCGCGTCTTCGGCCTTCTCGGGCAGGGACAGCTCGACTTCATCGCAGTTCATGACTTGTCCTCGAGCGCATCGGGCGCCACTTTCCGCACTTCCTCGCGCAGCCGCTTCACCGCGTAATGGAAGTGCGTCTTCGCGTTTCCTTCGGTAATCCCCAGCACCTGCGCCACCTCGGCGAACGGCAGTCCACCGTCGATCCGCAGCGTCAACACCTCGCGCTGGCGCCGGGGCAGCTGCAGCACCGCCTGCTTCGTCAGCGCCTCGGCCTGGGCGCGCATCAACTGCTCTGCTGGCAGCGGCGGCTGGGCGCGGCCATCGGTGTCGAGGGCCTCCAGCGGAGAGGTCGGCCAGCGCGCGGCGTTGCGCGCATGGTTCTTCGCCAGATTCACCGCGATCCGCAGCAGCCAGGCCTTGAAGGGCACCTCGCCGCTGCTGCCCATCAGCCGGGGCAGGGCGCGCCGCGCCGCCTCGAACGCCTGGAGGAACGCTCGCTGCGACAGGTCGAGCGCGTCATCGAGGGTGCGGGTGTAGCGTCGCAGCAGCCGCACCACCAACTCCTGGTGCCGCCGCACCAGCTCGCCGAACGCGGCACTGTCTCCGGTCAAGAAGTCGCGGCAGAGCGCGGCGTCGCTGCGCGGTCCCACCGGGACCAGTCGAAGCGAAGCCCGGGGGCTGTCTGAAGGTGCGCTCACGAAGACAAGGACCCCCCACCGTCTGGAAGGTCAAGCTGATTTTCCAGTTCACGAGGGCCAAGGGGCGGTATGCAGATGATCAGCCGAATCACAGGGTTTCCCGGCAGCATGCCTCCTCCTCCTTCACCCGACCTTCCGCTGCTCCCGCCGCCGTCGGCGCAGATGAACTCTGGCGTGCAGACCGCGATGATCCACTTCCTGGTTCATCCGATGATGCCGGAAATTTCGCAGTACGCCCAACAGCAGGGCTGGCTCGAGCGCGGCTTCAGCGTCCTCCACATCCCCTGGCTCGAGCTCCACTACAGCACCGACGGCTGGGTGACCTCGCGGGTGCTGAAGTCCACCGACGTCCCCAGCCCGGTGATCAACGGCTGGTACTACCTCGCCCACGTCAAGCCAGGCGAGGAGGTCGAGTTCGCGGTGCACGCCGGCGTCGACTGCCGTGCCCCCGAGGACAACGCCGGCTTCCGGGAGCAGGGCACGTTGTGGTTCAACAACGACGGCGCCAACTACAAGCAACACGCGCGCTGATTTTTCCTACCGGCCGCGGTGCAGCACCACGCCGCTGTAGCCGACGACCCAGATGTCGTCCTCGCTCGTCGCCGCGATGTCGGTCAGCGGCGTCCCGGAGCGGTTGCGGTAGATGACCAGCCAGCGGGTCCCGTCGAAGAACATCACCCGGCCATCGGAGGTGGTGGCGTAGACGCGGTCGAGCCCGGCGGCCCAGACCGACAACAGCGGCCGGCCAGCGGCGGGCCGTTCGCGCCACCCGGCGGCGGTCCGTACGATCAACGCCCCCTGGGACCCGACCGCGTAGGCGAGGGCGTCGTCCACCGCGTAGACAGCGTTGAGCCGTCGGTCGGGGAGCCCGAGGGTCGCCACTTGCTCGTCTTCCGGAGCGCCGCCATCGGTAGGCACCCGCCAGAGGGTGGGGCGTTCGGGGTTGCCGCTGCTGCCCACGGCGAAGAACGACCGGGGGGAGAACCCCTGGGCGTCTCGGGCGAGGGCGTTGGTGACCTTGCTGAAGCCGTTGGTCCGATTGAACTGGCCCGAGCTCTGGTGCTCGATGACCTGGCCGTCGCCCATCACGCCCAGCACGAGGCTGCCGCCATCGGCGCGGGCGAAGCCCTGCAACCCCACCACCGAGCCGCCAAGGTTCTGGGCGTTGCCGCAGTTGTTGGTGTCGAGGGCGTGGCCAACGACGTCGCCGTTTCCGTTCTCCCCGCCGAGCCAGGCGAAGCCGGTCTTTGGATCTGCCCACGAGGAGAACAGCTGCTGGGGGCAGCTCTGCGCCACCTCGACGAAGGCGCCGCCGTCGCGCAACACCTCGACGTGGCTCTTCCCCGCGATCCACACCCGGCCGACGCCGGCGACGCTCACCGTCTGCCAGTCGTGCGGACCCGCGCCCCCGGTGTCGCTTCGAGCGACGAAGCCGCCATCGAGGTCCACTCCTCCTCCGTCGAGGTCGGTCGGGCCGCCGTCGGACGAACCGCCGTCGCCCGAGCCGCCGTCGGAGGGGGCGCAGTCGAGGAAACAATCCGCTACCTCGAGGGCGTTCGCCAGTCGGCTCTCACCCAACTCGGTCTTCAGCTGCGCGGTGTAGAAGCCGACCTTCAGCTGGCTGGGGACCATCACCATCACCCGCGTCGGGCTCACCCGCACCGGGTTGGGCAGGACGATCGTCTCCGCGCCGTTGAGCAGCGTCACTGTCAACCCCAACGAGAATCGCGTTTGCGAGGGGTGATCCAGCTGAGCGCCGACCGAATAGTCGATGTCGGTCCCAACCAACTCGACGGCGGTGTCGCTGAAGACGCTGACCCGCGGCGGGTTCACCGACAACAGCGTTGGCCCCACTGGGGGCTGGGAGCAGGCGGCGAGGGCGACCACGCCGAGCAGAGGGAATGACTTCATGGTCGTTGTCCCCCAAGGCTATACGGCTTCGGATGACGACGAAACGCGTTGACCCCAAACAGGCCCAGGCCCTGGTCCAGCAGGGGTGGATCTACGTCGATGTCCGCACCGAGGCCGAGTTCGCCGGCGGCCACCCCCAGGGGGCACTCAACATCCCCTTCAACAGCCCCGACTTCCTCGCGGTGATGCAGGCGAAGTTCGCGCCGGACAGCAAGCTGGTCATCGGCTGCCAGGTGGGCGGCCGCAGCGCCCGCGCTTGTATGCTCCTCGAGGGGCAGGGCTACCAGCAGCTGGCGGATCAAACCGGCGGCTGGGGCGGACAGCGCGATGGCCTGGGGCGGGTGGTGGTGGCAGGGTGGCTCGAGTCGGGCCTCCCCTCCGGCAGTGGCATTCCCTACAGCGAGGTCTTGAAAAACAAATGACCACTCTCAAAGGCAAGACGATGTTCATCTCCGGCGCGAGCCGGGGCATCGGGCTGGCGATCGCGCTTCGAGCGGCGCGCGACGGCGCCAACATCGCGATCATCGCCAAGACCTCGGAGCCGCACCCGAAGCTGCCCGGCACCATCTTCACCGCGGCGAAGGAGATCGAAGCCGCCGGTGGCAAGGCGCTGCCCATCGTCGGCGACATCCGCTTCGAGGACCAGGTGCTGGCGGCGGTGCAGCAGACCGTCGACACGTTCGGCGGCATCGACCTCTGCGTCAACAACGCCTCGGCGATCAGCCTCACCGGCACGCTCGAGACGCCGATGAAGAAGTACGACCTGATGAACTCGATCAACGCACGGGGGACGTTCCTCTGCAGCCAGGCGACGCTCCCGTTCCTGCTCAAGTCCCACAACCCGCATATCCTCAACATCTCGCCGCCGCTGAACATGAAGCCGCATTGGTTCGGCGGACATGTCGCGTACACGATGGCGAAGTACGGGATGTCGATGTGCGTGCTCGGGATGGCCGAGGAGTTCCGTGCCGATGGCATCGGTGTCAACGCGCTGTGGCCCCGCACCGTGATCGCGACCGCGGCCATCGCGATGATTCCCGGCGCATC
>JAYVRT010000970.1:0-11682 GCA_043776025.1 Archangiaceae bacterium
GCAGCCGCGCCAGCGTGCTCCTCGGCGTCACCGGCACCCAGGAGCTGGTGATCTCTCTGGGCTCACGGCTGGGACACCCCCGCTGGCGCCAGGCGCTGAAGGACTCGGGCGTCGACACCCAGACCGCGGATCAGGTGGTCGAGCGCATCTCGCGCTCCTACGTCGGCTGGCAGGAGAACTCGTTCCCCGGGCTCCTCGGCAACGTGGTCGCCGGCCGCATCGCCAACCGCTTCGACTTCGGCGGCACCAACTGCGTCATCGACGCCGCCTGCGCCAGCTCGCTGGGCGCGGTGCACCTCGCCGTCCTCGAGCTGCGCTCGAAGCGGAGCGATCTCGTCCTCACCGGCGGTGTCGACAGCCTCAACGACATCTTCATGCACATGTGCTTCAGCAAGACCCCTGCGCTGTCAGCGAGCGGCGACGTGCGGCCGTTCTCGGCGCAAGCCGACGGGACCCTGCTGGGCGAAGCGATCGGAATGTTGGTGCTCAAACGATTGTCCGACGCTGAGCGCGACGGCGATCGGATCTACGCCACCATCCGCGGCGTCGGAGCCTCGAGCGACGGCCGGGCGAAGAGCATCTACGCGCCGCTGCCCTCAGGGCAGGCGCGGGCGCTGCGCTCGGCTTACCGCGAGGCAGGCGTGCGGCCGTCCGACATCGGGATGCTCGAGGGGCACGGCACCGGGACCAAGGCGGGCGACCTCGCCGAGTTCGAGGCGCTCAACACCGTCTTCCGCGAGGACTCGGCCGAGCCGGCCTGGTGCGCGCTCGGCTCGGTGAAGTCGCAGATTGGCCACACCAAGGCGGCGGCCGGCGCCGCGGGGATGACGAAGGCGGCGCTCGCGCTCCACCACAAGGTGCTGCTGCCGACGCTGAAGGTCGACGCGCCCAACCCGGCGCTCAAGCTCGAGACCAGCCCTTTCACGCTCTCCACGCAGACGCGGCCCTGGCTGTCGACGGCGGGCAAGCCCCGGCGCGCGGGCGTCAGCTCCTTCGGCTTCGGCGGAAGCAACTTCCACCTCGTGCTTCAGGAGCACGGCGGCACGCGGACCGCTCCGGCGTGGGACGGCTCGGTCGAGCTGATCGCGCTCTCGGCGCCGGACGCGGCGGGGCTGCTGGCGAAGGCGCGCGCCGCGGCGGCGGCGGGGAACTTCGCGGCGTTCGCGGCGGCGTCGCGGGAGCAGTTCCGCACGGCCGATGCGTACCGGCTGGTCGGCGTGGTCGCCGACGGCACGGGGCTGGCGAAGGCGATCGAGAAGCTCGAGCGCGAGCCGGGCGCGGCGTTCAGCCTGCCCGAAGGCCTCCACTGCGGCGTCGGACCGGCGGCGGGCCGCCTCGCGTTCGTCTTCCCCGGACAGGGCGCGCAGCACGTCAACATGGCGCGCGAGCTGGCGGTGCTGTTCCCGGAAGCGCTCGAGGCCGTCGAGGCCGCGGGCGAGGTCGCGGCGGCGATCTACCCGGCTCCGACGTTCGACGTCGCCGAGCGCCAGCGCCGCGAGGATTACCTGACGCGCACCGAGGTCGCGCAGCCGGCGATCGGCGCGGTGTCGAGAGGGATGCTGGCCGTCCTCGCGCGGTTCGGCGTGCGGCCGCAGTTGGTCGCGGGGCACAGCTACGGCGAGCTCGTCGCGCTCCACGCGGCCGGTGTCCTCGGAGCGGAGCAACTGCTCCAGGTCTCGAACCTGCGCGGCACGTTGATGGCCGGCAACGGCGAGGACCGGGGCACGATGCTCGCGGTGCTCGCGCCGCTGGCGGACGTCGAGCGGCTGCTCGCCGAGGAGAAGCTCGAGGTCGTCCTCGCCAACAGAAACGGCCCGGCGCAGGCGGTCCTCTCCGGGACGCGCGCGGAGATCGCACGTGCGGAGAAGCTGTGCCAGGCCCGCTCGCTGCGGACGGCGCGGCTCCCGGTCGGTGCGGCGTTCCACAGCCCGCTCGTCTCCGGAGCCGCGACTGCGTTTCGTCAGGGTCTCGAGGGCGTGGCGTTCGGACAGCCAGCGATCCCGGTGATCGCCGACGCCACTGCTGCTCCCTACCCGGCCGATCCGGCCGCGGCGCGGGATCTGCTCGGCAAGCAGTTGGCGCTGCCTGTGAAGTTCGACGAGGTGGTCGAGCGACTGTTCGCCGACGGCGCACGGACGTTCGTCGAGGTCGGGCCCCGCTCGGCGCTGACGGGCATGATCCGGGCGATCCTCGGGACGCGCCCCCACCTGGCGATCGCGCTCGATGCGCAGTCGAAGCGCGGCGGGCTGTTCGATCTCGCGCAGATCCTCGCGCGCCTCGCGGCGGCGGGACACGAGGTGCAGCTGGCGCAGTGGCAGCGGGTGGCGATGCCTCCGCGCGCGACCGGCGTCGAGCGGAAGCAGAAGATGGTGGTCCCACTGACGGGAGCCAACTACCGCGCGCCGTACGCGGCGATTCCGGTGACCGGGAGCGCTGGCGGCGTCGCGGCGCCTCTTTCGGGGATGCAGCGAGCACCCGGGGCTGGGGTGGGAGCGAACGGCGCCCAGGGTGGAGGGCATTACGCCGCCGCGGCGAACGGCTCGGCGCAGAACGGCGCGGCGCGCTTCGCGACTCAGCACGGTGCGACTCAGCACGGTGCGACTCAGCACGGCGCGACCGCACAGACCGCGACGACACAAGCACCGCGGACAGTCGGAGTGACGGCACATGGCGCGATGGGGAACTCAGCGATGATCAAGTCTGACCCGGTGGTCGTGGATCTGCTCCGTGCGAACCAGGAGGCCATTCGCGCGCTGCAGAGCCAGCAGGAGCAGACGGCGCGCATCCACCAACTGTTCCTCGAGGGCCAACTCCACGCGCAGCAGAGCTTCCAGGCGCTGCTGAGCGGACAGCAGCAACTCGCCCAGCTGACGCTCGGGCAGGGCGCCCAGTTCGCGTCGCCGGCGCCGCTTCAGATGCCGGCGCCGATGCCGCAGGTGCTCGCCGCGCCGATGCCGGCCGATCCCGTGGCGCCGCCTCCTCCAGCGCCGCGCCCGGTGATCGTCGCGGCCGCTCCAACGGTCGACGTGATCGCGACGCTGCTCGCCGTCGTCGCCGAGGCCACCGGCTATCCGACCGAGACCCTCGCGCTGACGATGGACATGGAAGCCGACCTCGGCATCGATTCGATCAAGCGCGTCGAGATTCTCTCGATGCTCTCGAAGCGGATCCCCGGCGCACCGTCGGTGAACCCGGAGAAGCTCGGCGCGCTGAAGACCTTGCAGCAGGTGGCCGACTTCGTCGGGGCCTCGACCCCGGCCCCCACCGCCGCGCCGGCGCCCGCCGCTCCCGTCACTCCCGTGGCTCCGGCCGTCGACGCCCGCGCCACGCTGCTCTCGGTCGTCTCCGAGCTCACCGGTTACCCGCTGGAGACGCTGGCCCTCGAGATGGACCTCGAGGCCGACCTCGGCATTGACTCGATCAAGCGCGTCGAGATCCTCTCGATGCTCTCGAAGCGGATCCCCGGCGCGCCTTCGGTGAACCCGGAGAAGCTCGGGACGCTGAAGACGCTCCAGCAGGTGCTCGACTTCGTCTCCACCGCCACCGCGCCTGTCGCCGTCGTGAGTCCGGTCGCTGCTCAGCCGGCCGCCGCGATCGTTCGTCCGGCGCAGGTCCACCGCCGAGTGGTCGTGCCCGTTCGCCTCGCGCCGTCGGTCGCCGGCACCCGGCATCCCAGCGGTGAGGTGCTCGTGACCCAGGACGAACAGGGCCTGGCTGACGCGCTGGTGAAGCTGTGGGCCAACCAGGGCCGGAAGGCGCGCGTGATCCGCGACGCCGCCGAGCACGCCGGCCCGGTCGGCGGGCTGATTCTGCTCGCTCCTCAGGCTGCGCAGTGGAACGCCGCGGGGGAGCAGGCGCTCAAGCGCGGCCTGCAGCTCGCGCGCGCGTTCGGTCCCCGCCTGCGGGAAGCCGCCTCCACCGGGCTGGCGGTGTTCGCGGCGATCTCTCACCGCGACGGCGCCTTCGGTCACAGCACCGGGGCCAGCGCCGGCAACCCACTTCAGGGCGGGCTCGCCGGCCTGGTGAAGACCGCCGCGGACGAGTGGCCGCAGGTGCGGTGCCGCGCGATCGACGTCGCCAGTGCCTTCTCCGTCGCTGAAGCCGCGCAGGCGATCTCCGACGAGCTCGCCGCCGAGGGTCCGAACGAGGTTGGGCTCGGGCCCGCCGGGCGAGTCACCCTTGGGCTGCGGGAGGCCGCCGCGGCGCCGCTGGCGAACCGGCTCGCGCCCTCCGACCTCGTCGTCGTCACCGGGGGCGCCCGGGGCGTCACCGCCGAGTGCGCCCGCGCCCTCGCCCGCGAGCGGGGCGTCTCACTGCTGTTGCTCGGGCGCTCGGCCACTCCCGTCGCCGAGCCCGCGTGGATGAGCCGCGCCTCCGACGAGGCCGCGCTCAAGCGCGCGCTGCTCGAGCACTCTACCGGCGAGCGCCCCAGCCCGAAGATGCTCGGGGAGGCGTGCCGCGCCGTGCTCGCTGGCCGCGAGATCCGCGCCAGCCTCGCCGCCCTCGAAGCCGAGGGCGTCAAAGCCCTCTACCGCTCGGTCGACGTCCGCGAGGAAGCGGCGCTGGCGAAGACGCTCGACGAAGTGCGCAGCCTGCTGGGGCCGGTGCGGGGCGTGATTCATGGCGCCGGCGTGCTGCGCGACAAGCGCATCGACGACAAGCGGGACGACGATCTCGATCAGGTCCTCGACACCAAGCTCGCTGGGTTGCGCTCACTGCTCACCGCCACCGCCGCGGACGATCTTCGCTTCATCGCGCTGATGGCTTCGGTAAGCGGCCGCTTCGGCCGGCGCGGCCAGTCCGACTACGCGGTCGCCAACCAGGCGCTGGTGTCGATCGCCCAGGCGCAGGCCGAGCAGCGCCCCAACTGCCGCGTCGTCGCCCTCGATTGGGGTCCCTGGGACGGCGGCATGGTCACGCCAGCGCTGCGCGCGGAGTTCGAGCGCGAAGGGGTGGCCCTGATTCCCCTCGCCGACGGCGCGAAGGCGCTGTGCGACGAGGTCCAGACCCCACCGGGTGGCCCGACGGAGTTGGTGCTCGGCGCCGGGTTTGCCCCAGAGGCGAGCCCCTCGTGGGCGCTGGCCTCGTGGCACCGCCTTGACGCTAGCGCGTACCCGGTGCTCGCCGATCATCAGCTGGCCGGGAAGGCCGTGCTGCCCCTGGCGATGACGCTCGAGTGGTTCGCGCAGGCCGCGACCTCCGCGTCCGGTGGCCTGCCCCTGCAGGGCCTCGACGACGTTCGCGTCCTCAAGGGCGTCACCGCGCCGGACGACGTCGCGATCTGGGTCGGCCCCACGGAGGGCGGCCGGCTCGCGCTCGAGCTGCGCAGCTGCCGGGACCAGGTCCTCGTCCGCGCCACCGCGCGCGTTGGAGCCCAGACACCCGCGCCGGCTCCCCTGGGCGTCCCCGCCTCGCTGCGCCCGTATCCGCACTCGCTGCGCACCGTCTACGGCGAGCACCTGTTCCACGGCGCGCGCCTCGAAGCGATCGAAGCGATCGACGGAATCTCTCCGGACGGCATGGTGGTCCGGCTGCGGACCCACCCCACCTCCGAGCGGCTGCTGCCGCCTCCTACCGTTCGGTGGGCGACGGATCCGCTGGTGGTCGACGGCGTCTTCCAGGCGCTGATTCTCTGGTGCCGTGAGCTCCGCGGGGCGCCGTCGCTCCCCTCGCGCCTGGGTGCTTGGCGGCAGTTCAAACCGTTCCCGGTCGGCGCGGTTCGGGCCGAGGTCCGGATCCGCGAGGCCGAAGGCGCGGCGATCACCTCGGACGTCGATCTCCTCGACGACGCGGGAGAGGTCGTCGCCCGGCTCGACGGCTACGTCTGCACCGTCAGCCCCACGCTCAATCGGGCCTTCCACCCCGAGGCGGTCGCACCGAAGACCGTCGCGCCGAGCGCATGAGCCAGGGGCGGGCGATCGCGATCGTCGGGGTCGCGGGCAGGTTTCCGGGCGCGGCCGACGTGGCGGCGCTCTGGAGCAACGTGCTCGCCCGCACCAGCGCCGCGCGGGAGGCCGACGGCTCACGCTGGCCGGCGCCGGTCGCCGACCTCCTCGACTCCGCCGGGTCGCCGGATCATGCCCGGAGCGCCCGGGCCTGTTCGCTCGAGCCCTTCGCCCTCGACACCGCGGGGCTCGACCTCCCTGCCCCGCTGGTGGCCCGGCTCAGCCCGCTCGCGAAGCTGACCTTGCAGGTCGGCGGCGACGCGTTTCGCAGCGCCCGGCTGCCAGGCGTCGATCGCCAGCGCATCGGGGTGATCCTCGCCAACATCGCACTGCCCACCGACGGCGCCTCGAAGCTCGCCGAGGAGTTGTTCGGCGGCGCGCTCGACGCGGCGGTGCTGGGTCAGGCGCCGGCGCCGACCGCGGATCCGCTCGAGCGGTTTCCGAGCGCGCTCCCCGCGGGGCTGCTCGCCCGTGCCCTCGGGCTGGGCGGCGGGAGCTTCTGCCTCGATGCCGCCTGCGCCTCGTCGCTCTACGCCCTGCACCTGGCGTGCGCCGAGCTCGAGGCCGGCCGGCTCGACGCGGTGATCGCGGGCGGGGTGTCGCTGCCCCAGGCGCTCTACACCCAGGTCGGCTTCACCCAGCTTCAGGCGCTCTCTCCCAGCGGGCGATGCGCGCCGTTCGACACCCGCGCCGACGGGCTGGTGGTCGGAGAAGGCGCGGGGATGGTGGTGCTCCGCCGCCTCGAGGACGCGCAGCGCGATCGCGAGCAGATCCGCGCGGTGATTCGTGGCATCGGCCTGTCCAACGACGTCGGCGGCAGCCTGCTGTCTCCCGACAGCGAGGGGCAGCTGCGCGCCACCCGCGCCGCGTACGCCGAGGCCGGCTGGGCGCCCGATGAGGTCGACCTGATCGAGTGCCACGGCACCGGCACACCGCGCGGAGACGCGGTCGAGCTGCAGAGCCTCACCACCTTGTGGGAAGGCCGCCCGCCGCGCGGCTGCGTCCTCGGCTCGGTGAAGAGCAACGTCGGTCACCTGCTGACCGCCGCCGGCGCCGCGGGCCTGTGCAAGGTGCTGGCGGCGCTCGAGGCCCGCACGCTGCCGCCGTCGGCCAACTTCTCCGCGCAGACGGCGTCCGAGGGGCTCAAGGCGAGTCCGTTCCGCGTGCTCGAGAACGCTGAGCCGTGGGAAGAGCGTGCGCCTGGCCGCCCGCGCCGCGCCGCGGTGTCCGGCTTCGGCTTCGGAGGAATCAACGCCCACCTCCTGCTCGAAGAGCCAGGCCCCGCGCCCGCGTCGGCCCGCCGCGTCCGCGCAGAAGCGCCAGTGGCGATCGTCGGGATGGCGACCCACTTCGGGCGACTGGACTCGCTGATCGCGTTTCAACACGCGGTCCTCCGCGGCGAGCCGGTGCGCGACGAGCGGCCGAAGGATCGCTGGCTCGGCCTCGATGGAGCCCCGATCGCGGGCGCGTGGCTGACCGGGCTCGAGCTGCCGCTGGGCCGCTTCCGCATTCCTCCGCGGGAGATGGCGTCGCTGCTTCCGCAGCAGTTGCTGATGTTGAAGGTCGCCGCCGAGGCGCTCGACGACTGCCGGCCCTTGGGCGCCGGGCCACACCTGCGCGCCGGAGCGATCGTCGGCCTCGGGCTCGACCTCGACACCACCTCGTTCCACCTGCGGTGGTTGGTGCGCGAGCGGGTGCGGGGCTACGCGCGGAAGTTGAAGCTGGGGCTCAGCGACGAGCAGACCGAGGAGTGGATCGTCGCGCTCGCCGACTCGTTCGGGCCGGCGCTCGACTCGACGCGGACCCTCGGCGCGCTCGGCGGAATCGTCGCCAGCCGCCTCGCGCGGGAGTTCCAGCTGGGCGGGCCGAGCTTCGCCGTCAGCGGTGAAGAGGGTTCGGGCCTGCGCGCGTTCGAGGTCGCCTCCCGGATGCTGCAGCGCGGGGAAGCCGACGTGATGCTCGCGGGCGCCGTCGACCTCGCCGGCGACATCCGCCAGGTGCTCGCCACCGGCGCGGTGCGGCCGTGGTCGCGCGCAGGCAGCGCCGCTCCGTTCGACGCGCGGGCCGACGGGCCAACGGTCGGCGAGGGCGCGGCGGCGCTGGTGCTCAAGCGCGCGGACGATGCGCGTCGCGACGGGGATCGAGTCTACGCGATGGTGAAGGGCTTCGGCGGCGGGGGCGGATCCGCGATCTCTCCGGGTCCCGGCCGTGTCGCTGCCTATCGCCGGGCAGTCAGCGCTGCCCACGCCGAGGCGGGAGTCCGGCCAGAGCAGCTGTCGCTGTTGCAAGCCCACGGGAGCTGCGACCCAGGAGAGGACCGCGATGAGGCCGCCGCGCTCACCCCGACCGTGGATCCCCGTTCAGCCCGAGCGGAGTCGACGGACGTCCCCCACTGCGCGCTCGCCTCGACCGCCGCGGTGATCGGTCAGACCGGCGCGGCCTCGAGTCTCGCCTCGGTCGTCAGCGCCGCGCTTTGCCTTCACCACCATGTGCTGCCCCCGATGCCGAACTTCCGTTCGAGCGGGCTCGCGCTCGACGGGTACCACGTCCCGCGGGAGCCGCAGGTCTGGCTGCGCGATCGCGCCGACGGTCCGCGCCGCGCCGGAGTGAGCGCCATCGGCACCGACGGCACGTGCCTTCACGCCGTGCTCGAAGGGGTCGACGACCTGCCGGCTGACCGCCGCCCGCTGGGAGATCGCGGCGTCGCGCTGTTCCTCCTGCGCGGCGACGAGGCGCGGCTGCGTCAGTTGGCGCAGCAGCACCGCGGCCCGCTCGAGCCGCTCGCCGCTCGCTGGCACCGCGAAGCGACGGGCCCCGGGCCGGTCAGCCGCGCCATCGTTGCGGGCAGCACCGCCGAGCTCCTCCAGCAGCTCGACAGCGCCCGGCCAGCTTCAACCGCCACCGGGGGCGAGGTGGCCTTTGTCTTCCCCGGCTCGGGAAACCACTTCGTCGGCATGGGGCAGTCGCTCGGCGTCGCGCTCCCCGAAATCTACCGGCGGCTCGACGCCGAGGTGCAGCACCTCGCGGGGCAGCTGATGCCGCGGTGGGTCGTCCCCTGGGGCAAGGACTGGAGTGATGGCTGGGAGGCAAACGCCGCGCGCGAGCTCGCCGCCGCGCCCGAGCGGATGATCCTCGGGCAGGTGGCGCACGGCGTGGCGGTGAGCGACGCGGTCCGCCTCTTCGGCGTCCGCCCCGACGCGTACCTAGGCTACAGCCTCGGTGAGTCGGCCGCGCTCTTTGCGTCCCGGGCCTGGAAGGACCGCGACCCGATGTTCCGCCGCACGCTCGAGTCGCCGCTGTTCCGCACCGAGCTCGCGGGGGAGTGCACGGTCGCGCGCGCCGCCTGGGGTTCGGCCGACTGGAAAGTGGTGGTCGTCAACCGGCCGGCCGACGAGGTGAGGCACGCCCTGGTCGGCAGCGCCGCGCTGTTGATCGTCAACGCGCCGCGCGAGTGCGTGCTCGGAGGCCGGGCGGCTGACGTCGATCGAACCGTCGGCCTGCTCGACTGCGAGGCGCTGGCGCTCGAGGGAGTTCCGACGGTGCACCTGCCGCTGGTCCGCGCGGTGGGCGACGCCTACCGGGCGCTGCACCGCCTCCCGACGACGCCTCCCGAGGGGGTCCGCTTCTACAGCGGCGCGTGGGCCCGCGCTTATGTCCCAAGCGAGGAGACCGCGGCTGAGTCGATTCTCGCCAACGCGGTCGGCGGCTTCGACTTTCAGGCGACGGTGAACCAGGCCTACGCCGACGGCGTGCGGATGTTCGTCGAGCTCGGGCCACAGGGGTCGTGCACCCGGATGATCGGGAAGATCCTCGCCGGGCGGCCGCACCTGGCAGTGACGGCGTGCCTCAAGGGGCAGGATGGGTTCCGGACGTTGCTCACCGCGCTGGGCCGGCTCGCGGAGGCCGGGGTCGCGATCGACCTGGGCGCGATCTACGGACCCGAGGCCGGCCTCCGGCTCGAGGCGCCCGCGGCGAAGCCGACGATCTCGATCCCGATTGGAGGCCGGCGGCCGCCGATTCCCGCGGTCCCGGGGAAGTCGGTTCTGAAGCATCCCGCCCCCGGAAACCGGTGGTCCGGTGCCGCAGAAGCGGTCCCGACGCACCTGATGGCTCCGGTGAGCGACCGACCGGTCGTCCCAGCGCCGGTGGTGGTCGAACCCGATCCTGCGTTCCTCGTCGCCACGACGGGCCGGGCGGCGGCGACGCGCGCCCAGCTCACCGATCACGACAATTCGCTCCCCTTCCCTGCCCGGTCGCACGCACCGGCACGGCAGCTCGACACGTCATCCGCGGCCGCGTCGTCGGCCCACGCGGTGTTCCTCCAGCTGGCGCAGAGCTCGCTGCAGCTGCAGACGAAGGCGTTGCTCGAGCAGCAGCGGCTGATCTCCCTGCTGGGCACGACGCCGATCACCGACGTGGCGCCGCCGGTGGCGTTCGATCGCTCGCGCTGTCTCGAGTTCGCGATCGGAAGCCTGGCAAAGATGCTCGGCCCGGAGTTCGCGACGGTGGACGCCTACCCGACACGGGTTCGACTGCCGGCCGAGCCGCTGATGCTCTGCGATCGGATCATGACCGTCGAAGGCACGCGCGGCGAGCTGGGCCCCGGCCGCTGCGTCACCGAGCACGATGTCCTGCCCGGAGCCTGGTACCTCGATGGTGGCCGCGCCCCCGTCTGCATCAGCGTCGAGGCGGGACAGGCCGATCTCTTCCTCTGCGCCTACCTCGGCATCGATCTCCAGACGCGCGGCGAGCGGGTCTACCGGCTGCTCGACGCGAAGATCGTCTTCCACCGGGATCTTCCTCGGGTGGGAGAGACGATTCGCTACGACATCAAGATCGATCGCTTCATCCGCCAGGGCGACACCTGGCTCTTCTTCTTCCGCTTCGACGGCACCATCGGCGGCGCGCCCTTCATCACGATGTACGACGGCTGCGCCGGGTTCTTCAGCCCGGAGCAGCTCGCCACCGGCCGCGGAATCGTCAGAGAGCCCAGCGCGGATCTCCCCGAGCGCCGCCCCGGCACGACGCCGTACGCCGCGCTGGTCCCACTGAGCAAAGGCACCCTCGACGCCGTCCAGTTGACCGCCCTGCGCCGCGGAGATCTCGGCGCCGCGTTCGGCAGCGCCTTCGCCGGGCGCAGTCTGAGCCCTGCGCTGCGGCTGCCCGCGGGCCGCATGCACCTGGTCGATCGGATCATCGAGCTCGATCCGCACGGAGGCCGCTTCGGGCTCGGCGCCGTCCACGGCGAAGCCGACGTGACGCCGGACGCCTGGTACCTCACCTGTCACTTCATCGACGACCCGGTGATGCCCGGCACGCTGATGTACGAGTGCTGCCTCCACACGCTGCGCGTCCTGCTGCTGCGGCTGGGGTGGATCGCCGAGGGCGATGCCGACCTGCACTGCGCGCCGATCGAAGGGCTGCCGAGCCAGCTGCGCTGCCGGGGCCAGGTGACTCCGCAGACGAAGACGGTCAGCTACCGGGTGGAGATCAAAGAGCTCGGCTACGACCCCGAGCCGTACGTGCTCGCCAGCGCTGCGATGTACGCGGACGGCCGGCACGTGGTGGAGATGGAAGGGATGTCGCTGCGGATCCGCGGCCTCACCCGCGAACAGGTCGAGGCCTCCTGGGCCACCGTGGCGCCGAAGCCCGAGCTCCACTCGCGCCAGCAGATCCTCTCCTACGCCGAAGGCAACCCGTCCGAGGCGTTCGGCGAAAAGTACCGCCCCTTCGATCG
>JAYVRT010000971.1:0-11676 GCA_043776025.1 Archangiaceae bacterium
GCCGCGGGCGCCGACGCGGCGGAGGTGAAGACGATCGGCAGGGAGGTGGTGCCCTCGGCGATCAGCACTCCGGTGGTCCCGGTGCTGTTCTTCGACATCAGCAGGCCGCCCGCGGGCGCGAAGCGAAGCGTCACGCCCGGCTCGAGCGTGAGCGTCGCCCGGTTCGCGCCGTCGAGCCCCGAGCCCACCCGGAGCGTTCCGCCCGAGCTCGCGCTGCCGATGCGATACGGCACGCCGCGCTCGTGGAAGGTGGTGTCTTCGGTCAGGTCGCTGTCGGTCGCGACTGCGATCTCATCGATCGTATTTCCGGTGTACGTGCCGCTGGGAATCCCTCCGGCGAGCCGGGGCGAGGTCCGTACCGGCCCGAAGGCGGCGCCGGTGACGACGAGGTCGCTCGAGCCGCGGGTGAAGGTCGCTCCGTCGCGCAGCGAGACGCCGAACTGGCGAGAACCGGTCACCGACACGTGGTCGACGGCGAGGACTTCCTGACGAGGAGCGGACGCATCGCCCCGCGCCTCGAGCGCCGCGAGCCCGTTCGGGTCGTTCGGGTCACCGCCGTGGTCCAGCGTCACATAGGCGAGGCTGGCCGAGCCGCCAGCGAGCTGCAGGTACGACCACGGCCTCGCCGCGTCCGCCGCCCCGATGATGATCGGAGTCGACGCGGTTCCGTTCGCCACCAGTCTTCCGCGCACCGTGATGCCGGAGCCGCCCGCGATGCGGACCTCGGTACACGGCTCGAGCGTGAGCGTCGCGCCCTTCTCGATGATCAACCCGAAGGTGACGAGGTGCGGGCTGTCGGAGGCCCGCCAGGTGGCGTCGGCGAGAAGCGTGTCTCCGCCGTGGGAAAGGCCGGGGCCGGTCGGCAGCGGGCAGCTCGAGGCGGGGCTGCCCACCTGCCCTCCCGAGCAGGCGAACAACGACAGGCAGCTGCAAACGGCGATCAAGGTCTTCATGCCTTGAAGACAAGGGCACGCGGCGCGCTTTTCACCAAAAGCCAAAGCCCCCGTGAATCCGGGTGCTTCGTGCTTGAATCCGCCGGCTTCGACGATGATCCACGACACTTGCATCCCAGAAGACGAGCTGGCCGCGCGGGCCTCCGGCGAGCTCGCCGAAGCCCGCAAGGCGGCGGTGGACCGCCACATCGCTGGGTGTGAGAGCTGCCGGGTCGTCCTCTCCGAGCTCGCGCGCACCGAGGGCGAGCGCCCGGGCGCCGACCTGCTCGGCCGTTACGTACTGCAAGGGAAGGTCGGGGAGGGAGGCATGGGCGCCGTCTTCGGCGCCTGGGATCCGAAGCTCGGCCGCCGCGTCGCGGTGAAGATCCTCCACGAGGCGCAGCCGGACGCCGCCCACCGCACCCAGCGCTTTCTCCATGAGCGGCAGATCCTCGCTGGGCTCGAGCACCCGAACATCGGGCGGCTGCTCGACGCCGGGGAGACGGGGGACCAGCGCCCGTTCTTCGTGATGGAGTTCGTCGACGGCCTGCCGATCGATCAGTACTGCGACGCTCACAAGCTCTCGACCCGAGAACGCCTCGCGCTGATCGCCCCGGTGTGCGCGGCGGTGAACCACGCCCACCAGAACCTCGTCGTCCACCGCGATCTCAAGCCGAGCAACATCCTCGTGAGCTCCACCGGCGTCCCGAAGCTGGTCGACTTCGGAATCGCCAAGCTGCTTCAGGACTCGGTGGGGCTGACCCGCACCGGCACCGGCCCGATGACACCTGCCTACGCTTCACCCGAGCAGGTCCGGCGCGACCCGATCTCCACCGCGTCCGACGTCTATTCGCTCGGCGTGGTGCTTTATGAACTGCTGTGCGGGGTCAGCCCCTATGGTGGCGCGAGCGCCCAGATCGACAGCCTCCTGGTCGCGGTGCGCGAGGCCGAGCCGGTCGTACCCAGCGTCGCCGCGGCGCAGGTCCCTGTGTCCCTGGTGAAGCTCCGGGAGGTCTCCCGCGAGCGGCTGCGCAAAGAGCTTCAGGGCGACGTCGACAGCATCGTGATGATGGCGCTGCGCAAAGAGCCCAACGACCGCTACGCCTCGCCCCGGGCGCTGGCGGAAGACATCCACGCCTGGCTCGACGGCTACCCGACCGCGGCGCGCAAGGGCACGTCCGCCTACCGGGCCGCGAAGTTCGTCCGCCGGCACAAGACGAGCTTCGCCGCGCTCGTCGCCGCGTTCGTCGCGCTGGTCGCGGGGCTGATCGGCACCGCCTGGCAAGCGCGGGCCGCCAGTCACGGACGCGCGCTCGCCGAGCGCCGGTTCGCCGAGGTGCGGACGCTCGCCAACACCGTGCTCTTCGACTACCACGATGGCATCGCCGCACTGCCCGGCTCGACGCCGCTGCGAGAACGGCTGGTCAAGGATGCGCTGAAGTACCTCGACTCGCTCGCCGGGGACGCCCGCGACGATCCGTCGCTGCAGCGCGAGCTCGCCGCCGCTTACCTCAAGGTCGGCGACGTGCAGGGCGACCCGTACGCCTCGAGCCTGGGTGACACCCAGAGCGCCACCGCCAGCTACCTGCGCGCCCGGGGGATCGCCGAGACGATCCTTGCCGCAGCGCCGGGAGACTACGAGGCGCGGAAGCTGGTGGCCTCGAGCCACGAGAAGGTCGGCGCGATCGTCGAGGTGTCCGGCGACCTCAAGGGCGCGCTGGGCGAGTACGAGCGGGCGCGGGCGATGGACAGTGCGCTCGCGCTCGAGCGTCCCGCCGACCTCGAGCAGCGCTACGCCGCGTCGAACGACGACGTCGCGGTCGGGCAGGTCTACATCCAACAGGGAAAGCTCGAGGAAGCGGTGAGCCACCTGTTGGCGGCGCTGGCCGCGCGCGAGGCGTTGCTCGCGACCCGTCCGGACGCTCGCTTCAAGCGAGGGCTCGCCGTGGCGCATACCTCGCTCGCCGACGTGCTGCGCGAACAGCACCGCACCCAGGGCGCGCTCGCGCACTACGAGAAGGCAGAACAGCTGCTCGAGGAGCTCGCCGCAGCGGATCCGAACGCGGCCGACCCCCGGCGCACCGTCGCCACCATCTGGCTGCGCCATGCGAGCCTGCTGCAAGACGAAGCGCAGTACGGGCCCTCGGCGGAGCTGACGCGAAAGGCGCTGAAGATCGACGACGCGCTGCTGGCCGCCGACCCCCGCAATGCCGTCGCCCGGCGAGACCGGATGGTGGCGCTCTACTCGCTGGGCGACGCGCTGGTTGCGGCGAAGCAGCACGCCGAGGCGCGGCCGGTGGTGGGCGACGCGCTCGAAGTCGCCCGGGGGTTGGCGAGGGACGATCCGTCGAACGTTCAGGCTCAGCGCGACGTGAGCCAGCTCGAGCTGTTGTCGGCCCAGCTCGAGCTCGCCGCCGGGGACCCCGCACCCGCCGAGCGCGGCAGCCGCGGGGTGATCGACGTCGCGGCGGCGCGGCTGAAGCTCGATCCGGGAAACGAGCTCGATCAGGACTCGGTCGCCGACGGTCAGGCCACCCTCGCGTCGGCGCTGGCCAAAGAGGGGAAGCTCGAAGAAGCGATCGCCCAAAGCCACGTCGCGGTCGGGACGCTCGAGCGGATGGTCGGCGCAAACCCCAGCAGCGCCCGGCTCGGCGCCAAGCTGGCGAAGGTCGAGCTGGCGCATGGCGCGCTGTTCGCGGCCCAGGCGAGCGTGACCAAAGATCGCTCCCGCCAGGCGGTGGCGTGGACCGCCGCGAGGCTCTTTCACCAGCGGGCGGTTTATCGCTTCCTGGCGCTGAAGCAGAAGGGCGCGCTGCTGAGCACCGGCGTCGCGGACGACGCGGAGGCCACCGCCGGGCTGGAGCGGGCGACCCGAGCGCTGGCCGCGCTCACCGGCAAGGCTCAGGGGAGCGAATCGATCTCGCCTTGATTCGTTGGTATAACCGAAGTTATACCGCCAATGGAATGAAGACGGCGATCTCGATCCCTGACGCTGTGTTTCGAAAGACGGAGCGCCTCGCAAAGCGCCTCAAGCTCTCGCGGAGCGAGTTCTTCACGACCGCCGCCCAACGGTTGCTGGCGTCCTTCGACGAGGCCGAGGTCACCGCCTCCTATGACTCGGCATTTTCTGACCGCGAGGTGACGGCCGACGCTCGGTTTCTTCGGGATGCGACGCGCCACGCGCTGGCAGCGGTTGAGTGGGACGCCGAGTGAAGCGCGGTCAGATCTGGTGGGCTGATCTTGCCGAGCCGCGGGGGTCCGAGCCTGGAATGCGCAGGCCGGTGTTGGTCGTTCAGAACGATTTGCTGACGCAGAGTCGTCTCGGCACGGTGATGGTGGTGCCGCTGACCACCCACTTGAAGCGAGCTGAGGCGAGCGGAAACGTGCTCCTCGCGAAGGACGAGACGGAGCTGAAGAGGCCCTCGGTTGCGCTCGTCTGCCAGGTTCTCACGATCGACAAGAGCTTCCTGACCGAGGTCGCAGGGAGCCTGTCTCGGCGAACACTGCATCTCGTCGATGCGGGCCTGCGCCTGGTGCTCGATCTGGGTTGACGCTGATCTTGATGAGGTCGGCTGATCCTCCCGCGCTACTTCGGATCGCCGCCGCTGCACCCGAGTCCTCACGAAATCGCCGAGGGTGTCGGCCCAGGCGCGTAAGGTGCTTCTTGCGCATGTTGACCTTGCGAGTCCTCCCAGACGCCGAGCGGGTCGAGCAGGCGTTGCTCGACGCGGCGGCGACCTCGCCGTTCGTCGACGCCACCGGGTTCGTGTCGATCGCGTGGCTGGTGGACGCCTGCGAGCCTGCGAAGTGGCTGAAGCGGGCGCCGGTGGCTCCGCTCGGAGCGAGGCTGCTGGTGGCGGCCCAGGTCCGTTCGCTCGGGCCCGGCGTCTTCGGCGACTACGCGAAGGAGCCGGTCTTCGCCCGTGCCGCGTGGGACCTGTTCCAGCAGCTGAAGCTTCAGGACGCGACCCCCGACGAGCTCGAACGGGCGATCGCCGCGCTCGGCGCCCCTCAGCGCCCGCGGCTCGAATACCTGCTGCGGCTGTGGCGCGCCTACGAGGCCGAGTTGCTGCGCCAGGGGCTGGCGGATCGCGGAGACCTCTTGCGCGCCGCGGCGGATCGCCTCGGGCTCGAGCTGCCGCCGCGGCTGCAGCGCTTCACCCACGTCGAGGTCCATCACCTGCACGACCTCCCTCCGGTGCGGGCGCGGCTGCTCCAGGCGCTCGCCGCCACCTGCCACGCGCTCAAGCGGCCGGTGAAGGTCACGCTCCCCGCGGCGAACAACCCGCAGGTGGACGTGCTGGTGAACGAAGCGTTCGCGGCGATGGAGAAGGCGTGGCAGGGCCTCGACGTCGACGCCTGGCCCGAAGTCCCCGAGGGCCCGTTGGCGTGGGTCGGCGGCGCCTTGTTCGGCGAGTCGCCACCGCCGCAGACCGCTCCCGGCCTCGACGCCTTCAGCGCCGCGACGCCGCGCGACGAGGCCCGGCAGATCGCCGACCGGGTGCGGGAGAAGCTCGATCAGGGCGCGGCTCCCGAGGAGATCGCGATCGTCTTCCGCGAGCTGGCCTCGGACGCGGAAGCGCTGGTCGAGGCGCTGGAAGAGGTCGGCGTGCCGGCCCGGATCCGCCTCGGGATGCCGCTCGCCGCGACCTTCGTTGGCCGCCTCGCGCTGGCGCTGCCGACTCTGGTCGATGATGGCTTCCCGGTCGACGGGGTGCTCGCGGTGCTCGAGAGCCGCTATGCCCCAGCGGTCTCGATCAACGCCCCCGACGCCGCGCAGTGGTTCGCGCTCGCCGGGTTGCGGGACGATCTGCTCGGTGCCGAAGGGCGGCGGGGCGCCTACGAGGTGCGCCTCGAGGCGCTGGCGGCGCGCCTTTCCTTCGAGACAGAGAAAAAGGAGGTCCGCAGGCTCGCCGAGCGGATCGCCCGCCTGCTCGACTCGGCGAAGGCGCGCCTGCCTTCCAGCGCCACCGCGCTCGGGTTCCTCGCCGGGTGGCAACAGCTGCTCGAAGACCTCGGGCTGGCCGCCGGGCTGCGGGGCTCCGAGCCGCGGGCGCTCGAGGGCACTTGCCTTGGACGCGCCGTCGAGCAGGCGCTGGCGCGAGACCAGGCGGCGGGCGATGCGCTCACCACCTTCTTCGAAGTCCTCGGCGCCGCGCTCGTCGCCTCCGGCTCGGGGGACTTCACGATCTCCCGCCGCGAGTTCGCCCGGCTGCTCGGCGACGCGGTGCGCGACGTCAACCTCCAGGCCCGCGGCCCTCGGAGCGGCGCGGTGCGGGTGCTCGACGTGCGGGCGATCGCCGGCCTGCGGTTCCGCCACATCTTCATCGGCGGCCTCGTCGACGGCCGCTTCCCCGGCCGGCCCCAGCCGCTCGCCCTGGTCGCGGAGGACGAGCGCGCCCAGCTCAACGCGGTGCGGCCGCGGCTCTTCCGGCTCGGCGTCGGCGACGGAGAGTTGTCCCTGCCGCTGCGCCAGGCCGAAGACCGGCTCCTCTTTCACCTCGCGCTCTGCGCCGGCGGGCTGACGGCGACGCTCTCCCGTTCCCGGGTGGACGCCGGTGGCCGGGAGCTGATCGCCTCTCCCTTCCTCGACGAGCTGAAGCGGGTGGTGCCTGAGTTTGTCGAGCACGCCGTCGCCCGCACCGCGGTCTCGCCGCTCCAGACGGGGCGCGCCCCGGCTGACTTCTATGCCCGGGTGGCGCTCGAGGCGCTCTCGTCTGCGAAGACGCGGCTGTCGGCGAGCTCCGCGCTCGGCGCTCCGCTGGGGAAACACTTCGGCGCCGAGCCGTGGTTCGCCCGCGCGGCGTTCGTCGCCAGGATGGAAGAAGAACGGCTCGCCTTCTTCAGCGACCTGACCCGCCTCCCCCTCGCTTTCAGCGGCGATCTCTCCGCCGAGGCGCTCGCCGGTGCGCGGGCGACGAAGTTCGGCTTCGGCGCCACCGCCCCGGTGAGCGTGAGCGCGCTGGGCCGCTACGCCAACTGTGCGTTCGCCGGGTTCCTCGAGCAGGCGCTGCGGCTCGAGGCGGTCGAGGAGCAGGGCGAGGAGCCCGACGCGCGCACCCGGGGCGCCTTTTGGCACCTGGTGTTCGAGCAGCTGATGCCTCGGATGCGAGAAAAGAAGTGGCTCGCCGCGCCGGTGCAGTCGCTGCCCCCCGACGAGCTCAATCAACTGATCGACGGGGCCATCGACGACGCCGCGAAGAAGGCCGAGCGGAAGAACGCCGTCGGCCACCCCGCGCTCTGGAAGCTCGGGCGCGACAAAGCCCGGCGAATGGTGCGGCGGGTCCTCTTCTCCGAGAGCGAGGGCCAGCCGTTCAAGGATCGCGGGTGGCTGCCGGACTCGGTCGAGCTCACCTTTGGCCCGAAAGCGACAGACCCGAGGTTCAGCCAGGTGGTGGTCCCCGCCGCCCGCCCGGGCGAGGCCGACGTCTACCTCAACGGGAAGATCGACCGCGTCGACCTCGGGCCGACGGGAGCCGGAATCGTCGACTACAAAGCGGGGAAGAAGAAGGGCAACGACGCCTCACGTCGGCTGCTGGTCAGCGACTTTCAGCTGCCGGCGTACGTGCTCGCTCTGCGCCAGACGCTCGGCGTCACCCAGTCGGACGCGGCCTGGCTCTTCCTCGGGGACCACGAGCCGCTGATGTTGAGCGAGCTGCTGGTGAAGAAGCAGACCCTCGACGAGCTGATGCGCTTGGACCTCGAGGGCCGCGAGCAGGTCGAGCGCGAGGAGAAGAAGAACCTCGCCAACGCGGTCCATGCGGTGGTCGGGAAGTTGCGGGCCGGAGACGTCGGCGCGCGCCCCCAGGACTGCGGGCTGTGCAACCTCGGCCGGGTGTGCCGGATCTCTCAGCGCAGAATCGGCGACGAGGCCGGCTGATGGCGAAGAAGAAACCGGTCAACCCGGACCAATTCAACCTCTTCGAGCTCCCCCCGGCGCCTCCACGCGCCTCGGCGTCGCGCGCGACTCAGCCGCCGCTGCCGATGGATCTCGGGCCGGTATCTCCGCCGCCGCCGACGCCGCCGCCGGCCCCGTGGGCGCCGCGGCGCACCGTCGACGGCACGCTGGAACTCGAGGACGCGCTGCGGCTCGAGTGCAACCTCGCGCTGATGGCCGGCGCCGGCACCGGCAAGACCTACAGCCTGATCACCCTCTGCCTTCACCTGCTCGCGGGCGCGCGGCGCGTGGGGAAAGGGCCCCTCGAGCCGTCGCAGCTGTGCCTCGTCACCTTCACCGACAAGGCGGCGAGCGAGATGCGCGCCCGGCTCCGCCAGAGGGTCGACGCCCTGGTGCACGGCGCGGAGGATCACGATCTCGGCGCGTCCTATCGCGCGATGGAGCAGCCGCCGAAGCCGGCGAAGTTCTGGCGCAAGGTGCGCGACGGGCTGGGCGCGGCGACGATCGGCACCTTCCACGGACTGTGCGTCCAACTGCTCAAGCGCGCTCCGGCCGGCTCGGGCGTCAACCCGGCGTTCGAGCTGCTCGACGAGCGCGCGGCGCGGGAGCTGCTCGACGACACCGTCGAACGGGTGGTGCTCGGGGCGCTCGAAGACGGCGACTCGTCGGTGGTGGACCTGTGCCGCGAGTACGACTTTGCCGGTGGCCGCGCCGGGGGCCTGGTCAGCTGGCTCGGCCGGGCGTGGGCACGGATTCGTGAAGAGGGCCTCGATCCGCGCCTGGTTGCGGTCGGCGACGTGGCGCGCGCCCGGGAAGCATTCGACGGCCAGGTCGCCGAGGTCCGCCGGCTGTTGCTCGCGGCGCAGAGCCCGAAGACCGCCGACAAGATCCGCCATGCCCTCGCCGCCCTCGAGGGGATGACGGCGGACAACGCCAACGAAGAGAGCCGGCTGGCGACGCTGGCGAAGACGCTCGGCCCCACGGTTCAGTTGCTCAAGCCGGCGAAAGAGGCGACCCACGAGCTGCGCGCGCTCTACGGCGCCTGGCGGGTCGCACCGCACGAAGAGACGGTGCGGGCGCTGCTGGAGAAGCTCGAGCAGGCATACGCCCGGGCCCTGGAGAAGAAGGGCGCCCTCGACTTCACCGGCCTGTTGGTGACGGCGCGCAACCTGCTGCGGGACCACCCCGACTTCCGCAAGGAAGTACAGCAGCGGTTCGGCGCGCTGCTGGTCGACGAGTTTCAGGACACCAACCGGCTGCAGCTCGAGCTGGTGATGTTGCTGGGTGAGCAGCGCTCCGGCCCGCGGACCTCGCTCTCGCAGTCGTTCGCCGCGGACTTCGGGGACGAGATCCTCAAGCTCCACCTCGAGCCCGCCTTCCTCTGCGCGGTGGGAGATCCGAAGCAATCGATCTACGAGTTCCGCGGCGCCGACGTCAGCGTCTTCGAGCGGCTGGGCAACCACATCGTCGCCGAGGGCGGGGGGCGCGCGTTCCTCACCACCTCCCGGCGGGCCACGGCGCCGCTGGTCGACTTCTTCAACGCCGCCTTCCCCCAGGTGATGCCGCCGCAGCCCACGCCGCGCCCGTGGGACATCGCGTTTGGTCCACAAGACCACCTCACCGCGCACCGCACCGACGCCGCCGTCGGGCCCTGCGTCACCCGGCTCACCTCGGCGCTCGATCGCAAGGCCCTCAACGTCGAGCCCTGGCGCATCGCGGACGCGGCGGCGGTGGGCCGGTACCTCGCCTGGCTGCTGCGCGGCTCGGGGATGAAGGTGACTCCGCGCGGCGGGCCGGCCCGGCCGATTCGTGGCGGCGACGTGGCGTTGTTGTTCCGCCGCTTCACCCAGGTCGAGCGCTACCGGCAGGCGCTTGCCGCCCAGTCGGTGCCCAACCGGGTGGTGCGCGGGCGTGGCTTCTTCGCGGCGCAGGAGGTGGTGGATCTCGCCTCCTTCCTCGGCGTGATCGCCGACCCTTCCGACGCGGTGTCGCTGGCGGCGGTGCTGCGCAGCCCGCTGGTCGGACTCACCGATGCGGGTCTGCTGGCGCTGGGGGCAGACAAGGGCCTTGATCCGCAGCAAGTGCTGCGGCACCCGGATCGCGATCCGCCGCTGCTCGCGCCCTGGGAGAAGGCGCAGCTCGACGCCTACCGCAGCGTCTGGAGCCAGCTGCGCCGGGAGCGCGATCGCCTCGGCCTGCGCGCCCTGCTCAAGGTCGCGCTGGACCAGACGGGGTACCGCACCCAGATCGCGGCGGCGCCGTTCGGAGAACAGGCCTTGGCGAACCTCGACAAGCTGCTCGAGCTCGCCGGTCAGCGAGAGGCGCGCGGCGTCGGCTGCGCCTCGTTCGCCCGCGAATTGCTCGCGCTCGCTGACCTGGTCCCGCTCGAGGCCCAGGGTGAGGTGGTGGACGACAGCGACGCCGAGGCGGTGACGATCTGCACCGTGCATCAGGCGAAGGGCCTGGAGTGGCCGGTGGTGGTGATCCCCGAGTTGTTCGCCGGCCGCCCACCCGACGGCGACGCGCTCCGCTTCGACCGCGATCGTGGGCTGTCGCTGCGCCCACCCGACGCCGACGACGGCAAGCTCGAGTCGCGGCGCCACACGCTGCTGCGAGACGAGCGGAGCTCGCGGGGAAAGGCCGAGCTGCGGCGGCTGTTCTACGTGGCGATGACCCGCGCCCGGGATCACCTCGTCTTTGGCCTCGCCGCCCCGAAGGATCCCGACTTCGCCCAGCTCGCGCTCGCCGCGATCAGCCCGGCGCCGTCGGTGCTGGACCCGGCGACGGCCGCGCCCACCGCGCACCCTGCGGTGGAGGAGGTCGATCCGACCACGCTCGATGTCCCCGCGCCGCCTCCTGCGCCCCCGGCCCCGGCCGATGCCGCGGCCCAGGTCGAGCGGCTGGTGCAGCGGGTCCTCCACGCGCCCGCGCCGAGCGCGAAGGTCGCGACGCTCCCGGTGACCCAGCTGCAGGACTTCGTGCTCTGTCCGCGTCGTTACCGCTTCGCCCACCTCGTCGGCCTCGCCGAGCGCCCGGTGGCGTTCCAGTGGTCGCCCGATGACGAGCAGACCGACGAGCCCTCGATGGACCCGAAGGCCCGGGGCATCGCCGCCCACAAGCTGCTCGAGCTGACCCCGCTGGAAGCCGTCGGGACGCCGCGGCTGCGCGACGCGCTCGTCGAGCTCGCCCGCACCGAGGGGCTGCAGGCTTCAGCCGACGTGCTCGGCTGGGTCGAGGCCTTCTGGAACACCGGGTTCGGGCGGCAGCTGAGAGCCGCCGGGCCGGGCCGGGTGCACCGCGAGCTGCCGTTCATGCTCAAGCTCGAAGACGGAGAGGGCTTCGGCCTGATGCTGCGCGGGCAGATCGACCTGCTCGTCGACGGCGCCGACGGCACCGCCCAGGTGGTCGACTACAAGACCTCGAAGCGGCCCGCCGAAGGCCTTGCTCCTTATGCCTTCCAGCTTGGCTGCTACGCGCTCGCGGCGGCGAAGTTCCTCGTCGGCGGGGCGAAGGTGGAGACCGGCATCAGCTTCCTGCGGGAGCGCGATCCCTCGCCCCAGTTCCTCACCGTCGCCCCCGGCCTCGAGGCGCAGCTGGCGCGGCAGGCCCGGGCACTGGTGCGCGCCCAGCTCGACGGCCGTTGGGAAGGGCGGGAGAGACCGCAATGTGAGTCTTTGGGGTGTGGGTACGTCTACCGGTGCCACAACTCTTGAGCGATTCGCCGCCCGAAACCGGCTAAATCCTCGGCCATGTCGAACGTCGTCGTCGTCGGGGCGCAGTGGGGAGACGAAGGCAAGGGCAAGGTCGTCGACCTGCTCACCGAGCACGCCCAGGTGGTGGTGCGCT
>JAYVRT010000972.1:0-11667 GCA_043776025.1 Archangiaceae bacterium
GCGCTCAAGCCAGCTTCGTGCCGTTCTTGATGGGCGTGAAGCGAGGCGTCACCACCTCGCCCGACCTGCCGGCCACTGGCGAAGACATCGTGCTCGACATGCACCTCGACGTGACGGTGCCCATCACCATCGACTCGCCGCTCACCTTCGACAACCTGGGGCTGAGCGAGCCGGGCCTCAACGCCATCTACGCCTGGCTCGACCTGGGGGCCGAGGGCTTCATCCCCAACCCGAACAACTGGGCCACCGGCACCGGGAGCTCCTCGAGCATCACCAGCGCGGCGGCGACCCAGAGCTTCCCCAACTTCCCCCACCTCGACGGGAGCAACTTCATCTTCTTGAACGAGTGCTCCGGTACTCAGGTGTACCCGGTCAGCTACTACTTCCGGCGGCAGCCAGGGGACATGTCGCTGGGCGTCACCATCGGGCCGATGCTGCCCGCGCCGAACATCACCCAGCCCACCACCGTCTTCAACGGCACGCTGTCGTGGACGCTCGCCCCCGGGCCCGCCGCCGACATTCACCAGGTGCAGATCCTCAAGCCGACGCTCACCGGGAGCATCTCGGTGTGGACGGTGGTGCTGCCCGGCTCGGAGACGCAGGTGGTGCTGCCGGCCCCCGCGGTGCAGAAGCTGAGGAACGAGGAGACCGGGCCGCTGTACGTCGTCATCTATTCGAGCCGCTCTCCGAAGTTCGCCTACAACCAGTGGACCTACGACTCGCTCTCGGGCGTGAGCTGGTCCAGCTTCACCATCGCCCTGAGCAACGGCTTCACCCCGTGAGACGCCTCGCGGTCATCGCCTTCTGTGTCGCGGCGTTGGCCGGCTGCAAAGGCAAGCAGTTGGCCCAGCAGGGCTGCCGGCAGGACAAGGACTGCGGCGACCCCGCGGCGGCGTTTCGCTGCGAGACGCAGACGGGCACCTGTTACTGCCGCACCAACGACGCGTGTTTGCCCCGCGAGTTCTGCAACCCCGCCGGCTTCTGCCAGGACCGCAGCGGCTGCGAAAAGAACTCCGACTGCCTCGACCCGTCACTGTTCTGCGACACCAGCACCGGCACCTGCCTCGGCAAGGGACGGTGCTCCATCGACCTGCAGTGCGAGCTCGGCCAGGTCTGCGACACCGGGAAGGCCACCTGCGTCACCGGCTGCCGCAGCAGCGGCGACTGCTCGGGCACCTCGTGCCGCTGCGGCGACAAGCCCTGCGTCTGCACCGGCACCACCCCGGCCGAGGTGGCGGCGTGCGAGATCGGCGTCTGCGACCCCAACTTCTGCGCCAACGACACCTTCTGCAAGTTCGGAGAAATCTGCGGCGTGCTCCCCGACGCCGGCTCTCCGCGCAACACCTGCTACAGCAACTACGACCAGAACCGCCGGCCGTACTGCGACAACTGCAGCTTCGGAGGCGGCGTCAGCGTCTGCGGCACCGGCGCCAACTACTGCCTCATCGACACCACCCACGCGGGCAACTTCTACTGCGGCTCCGACTGCTCCGGCGGCGAGGCCTGCCCCCGGGGCTACGGTTGCAGCGACGTCATCGTCGTCTTCACCCAGTGGGCGTGCACCAAGGCCAACCCGGCGTGCCCCACCAATGCGGCGCTGCCTTGCACGATCGACACCGACTGCAAGCGCGGCGGCTACTGCGCCAAGGCGTCGGGAGCGGCGACCGGCTTGTGCGCGGGCAAGTGTGGCATCGACGAGGGCGACACCACCGGCTTCTGTTCCTGCCAGGTGGACTCGGACTGCGCCCAGGAGACCTGCAGCCTCGGCGAGTGCAGCATCAGCCGGAAGAAGTGCGTCACCGAGCAGGACTGCCGCCCGATTCGCTGCGTCGATTACCAGGGTGGCGGCGGCTGCCTCATCGGTCAGAACTGCGCCCCCGCGAACGGACTGTCGTGTCTCGAAGTGAAGTGATTCGCCGGGCCGCGCTGACGTTCTTCGTGCTGTGGGTGGGCTGCAAGACGAGCAGCTCGCGCACCACCGACACTTACAGCGAGTCGATCTCCTCCAGGGCGCTCAAGGTCAGGTTCCTCAAGGACTACCTCGGCGGTCCGACCGAGCCGGAGGACGTCGAGTTTCACATCGTCTTCCACGACAACGCCGGCGGCTGCGTGCCTGGCTCAGACGACTACGACTTGCAGGTGGTGGAGAAGGTGAGGCCCGACGAGGTCGCCAAGTGGGCCGATGGCTGCGTCCGGACCCGGCTGGAGGCCCGGCCGTCGTGGGTCGCCCCGATGCTGACCGGGAAGAAGGGCTGGGAGGTGAAGGAGCAGCCCGACACGTTTCGCTGCGGCCGCGAAGAGCGGGTGATTCACGTGCATGAAGGCGTCATCTACCGCCGCCTCAACACCATGGGCTGAAGGGGGCTACGGCCGCCGTCGCCCGGCGAAGAAGAGCCCGAACCCGCTGAAGCCGAGCTTTGTCAGAGCCGGACTCTTTCCGGCTGAAGTTCAGGGGGCGGTGCGTGCTCGTCGGGGCCCGCGACGCTCCTTCTTTCATTTCCGGCGTCGGGTGAGCGCGAGCACGAAGACCGCGATCAGCGCCAGCGGCCCGGGAGCCGCAGCGCAGCCCCGGCCGTTGACCTCGTCCACTGGCGGCGGCAGCACGACGCCGGCGTCGGGGGCGCCCCCAGGCGGAGTCGTCCCCGCGTCCGGCTCGGGCTGCGGGACGCCGCCGTCGAACGGGACGTCGCAGGCGTCGCCGATGCCGTTGCCGTCGGCGTCGGCCTGGTCGGCGTTGGAGACGGTCGGGCAGTTGTCGTCCTCATCGGCCTTGCCATCGCCGTCGTCGTCCATGTCGCAAGCGTCGCCGAGGCCGTCGTGGTCGAGGTCGGCCTGGTCGGGGTTGGGCGTCGAGTCGCAGTTGTCCTTGTCGTCGGTGACGCCATCCCCATCGAAGTCGACCGGGACCACCGCCTTGACGAGCCCGACGTTGGCGGTGACGGTGCCGCCCCCGGTGATGGCCCTGGTGACGCTCTGGGCGACGTAGCCCGGCGCGGAGACGCTGGCGGTGTACGTCCCGGGGGCGAGGAAGAAGCTGTAGTTGCCCTGCGCGTCGGCGGTGTCCATCGCACCGTTGCTCAGCTTCACCGTCGCGCCGGGAATCGGCTTGGTCAGCGTCGGGTCGACGTAGATGCTCCCCTTGAGCGTGCCGTATGCGCCGACCGGCTTGGCGAACAGCGCGAGCTGGTTGCCTGTCACCCGCTCGCTGCCGTCAGACGGTGCGTTCACCACGCCGGCGCCGGCGATGTAGAGCGCGCTCGAGCCGCCGCCGTCGAGGTTGAGCGCTTCGTACGCCCCCAGTCCCTTGAGCAGCGCGCCGAGCTCGGCGCAGGTCATCCCGACGCTGGCGGTGCTGCGGCCGTCGACGACCACCATCCACAGCTTCTTCTTGTCGAGTGACAGGCCGACCGCGGTGCGCGGGTTGCGCAGGCACAGCCCGGTGCTCGCGGGCGCCTGGGCGACGCCGGCGGCGACGATGCGCGGATGGCCCGAGACCGCGCCCTTCATCCACGCCGGGTCGAACGCCGTCACCTGCGAAGGGGGATACAGCTCGACCCGCGGGTTGTTGGCGACCTGGTCGAAGGCGAGCACGCCCGAGCCGGTGGTGTCGTTGGTGTCCGCCCACTTCGCGCCGGCGCCGGCGGCGAGTCCGGAGGTGCCATAGGTGGCGTAGCTGAAGAAGTCGCCGTTGATCGCGGCCTGGGCGCCGACCAGCTTCGCAAACGACGAGGGCGTGCGCTGGCGCTGGGTCGTCGCCGTCGCTTGCAGCTTGATGCCCGGAGCAGTCAGGTCGACCTCGAGCACGTGAATCTTGAAGTTCGGCCCCGCCAGGGTGCGGTCGAGCCGGCGCACGCCGGTGTACGGCGTCGTCCAGACGTCGGTGGCCGACGCGAGGGTGGGGACGAGCAGGCACAGCATCGAAAGGTGTCGCATGGCGTCTGTTTCATCACGCCGCGTCGAGCAGGGAAATCGATGCGCCGGAAGCGTCACTTCGAGGTGACGCGAAACTGGGGTGGCCGCCGAGCGGGTGGCGGGGATCCGGGCGGCGCTCATCGGCCGAACCCGCATCGACCCTTCGCTGGCCGAGCGGCTGAACGTCATCACCCGTGAGTCAAGGCAGCAAGCAGTCAGTCAGCCTGGGTTCCCCGATGTTGGGGGAATCGGCAATAATCATGACTTGAACGGGACCTGGGCCGACACCGCCGATGGGGAACTTCTGGAGCGGCTGTCGCGCGCCACCGGGGCAATGATGTTCATCGTCAACCTCACGCCCCAAACGCTGTGGGTCAACGACGCGTTGGTGGCGACCACCGGCTACAGCTTCGACGACTACTACTTCCAGCGGTTCGAAAACCCCTTCATCCCCGCTGAGGACACAGTTCGCGTTGTCGAGGCCCTGGGTCAGTTTCTGGCCAGCGAGGACGGCGTGAGCGAGGTCATCCGCAATCGTTTCATCGACCGCTGGGGCGGCACGCTCCACGTGCGCTCGCACATCACCAAGATCATGTGGAAGGGCGAGCGGGCGCTGCTGTACACGACGTTCCAGGAAAGCCCGGCGACGTCGGAGGCCACCGAGACGGAGCAGCACTACCGCTCGTTGGTCGAGTCAGCCACCGACGCGATCGTCCGCCTCGCGCCCGACCTGACGCTGCAGTACAGCAACCGCTGCTTCCAGGACCTGGTGGGCCACAAGCCGCTGTTGCTCAACACCCTGAAGTTCACCGACCTGGTGGTCGAGGAGCACCGCGAGGCCGTCAGGAAACAACTGGGCGCTGATCAGGACCGCCTCGCCATCAGCGCTCCAATCTCGAGGGCGGGGGGCACAGCGGCTTGGGTGGAAGGCACCTTTGTGCGCACCAAGCGGGGGCCCGGGGCGGGCCTGCTCCAAGCCATCCTTCGCGACACCACGGAGCGCCGCCAACTCGACGCGCGGATTCAGCAAGCCCAGAAACGCGAGACGCTCGGCCAACTCGCCGGCGGCATCGCCCATGACCTCAACAACATCCTCACCGGCGTTCTGGGGTCGGTCACCCTCGCAGAAGATGCAATCCGGCAGGGTCGGCCCGCGGGTGGCGCGCTCGCCGACATCCGCCTCGCGGCACAGCGCGCCGGTCAGCTCAGCTCGTCGATGCTGGCCTACGCGGGTGAAGGCAACATGCAGCGTGTGCCAATCGACCTTCGTCCCCTGGTAGCAGAGATGAGGCCCCTGCTGTCTTCGGCGCTCTCCAGGAATGTCGAGCTCAAGGTCTCGACTTCCACCGAGCGTGTCGAGGTGCTGGGTGACGAGATCCAGCTGCGTCAGGTGGTGATGAACCTCGTGGTCAACGCCGCAGACGCGAGCCGGCCCGCGGGCGGCGTGGTCGCGGTGCAGGCTGGTGTGCGGCCGCTCGACGCAGCGCCGGTTGGCGCGCTTACTTTCGGCGACCCGCCACCGATGGGGCCGGTGGCCTTCGTGCGTGTCGAGGACCAAGGCCAGGGAATGCCCCCAGAGGTGGTGGCGCGCATCTTCGACCCATTTTTTTCCACCAAGGCAAAGGGTCGCGGGCTCGGGCTGGCCGCGGTGCTTGGGATTCTGGGTCGACACGCTGGCTGCGTGCGCGTTCGCAGCGTGGTGGGCGTCGGGACCGAGGTGGAAATCCTGCTCCCGCTTTCCCAGACTTTGACCCCGACGCTGCCCCAAGCCTCCCCCCCGGCTGCGGTTGCCCTCGCGCGTGGCTCAGCTTCGATTCTGGTCGTCGACGACGAGGCCATCATTCGAAGCGTCAGCCGCCGTGCCTTCGAATCCGTTGGCTATGACGTGCTCGAGGCCGCCACGGGGGAAGAGGCCCTCGTCGTGCTGAGGGAACACCCCGACGTGCGCGCGGTCGTGCTCGACCAGACAATGCCAGGGATGGGTGGGGCGGCGGCGCTGATCCTTATTCGGGAAACCTACCCGACCCTCGCCGTGGTGAGGACCAGTGGCTACTCGGCTGATTCGGGCCAGCTGGCGAACGACCCTCGCACCTGCTTTCTGGGCAAGCCGTACGGCACACACGAACTGCTCGCGGTGGTTCAGAAGGTGATCGGGCAAGAGTGAGGCTGCGGCTCGCCCCGCCGGGTCTGGCGCCGATCATTTCAGCCCTTGAACGTCGAAGGGCCAGGATCGCCAAACGGCTCGTCGCGCTCACGAACCGCCGTCTTGAAGCCGGCCTCGGCCGACCGCTGCTGAAATGCGTAGCCTTCTTTCGTGTGGCGGCTGACGCCGTCAAAGAGGACGCCGAACATCTGCGTCGCGTGAAGCCCCTGCGTCATCACGCTCTGGTTGACGAGCAGCTTCATCATCACCAGTTGGTTGATCGGCATTCGGGCGATTCGCGCAAGCAATGCCTCGAACCGCTCGTCCAGCTTGTCCGCCGGAGCGCATTCGCTCGCCAACCCCCACTGCACCGCCTCTTTCCCGGACAGGCAGTCGCCGGTGAAGAGCAGCCGCTTCGCCTTCTCGATTCCGATCCGGTACGCCCAGACTGCGGTGGTGGGCACGCCCCAGACGCGCGCCGGCGGATAACCAATCTTTGCGTCCTCGGAGATCACCAGCAGATCCGAGCACAGCGCCATGTCGGTGCCTCCCGCCACGCAGAAGCCCTGCACTTTGCAAATGACCGGCTTCTCACCGTGAAACAGGCTCATGAAGCCACGGACGTTGCGCGACATCATCGCGTAGTCGATCACTGGATCCCACACCCCCTTCGGGTCGTGGTTCTCGATCAGCACCTCCCAGTCCATCGGCGAGCCCCTTGGCCAGCTGCTCTGCTCACCCGCGACGTCGTGCTCGGCGCTCGCGACCAGGTCGTAGCCACCGCAGAAGCCCTTGCCGTTTCCCGAGAGCGCTATCACGTGTACCCGAGGGTCGAGGTTTGCCTGCTCGACACACGCCGCGAGCTCTTGCGGAAGTTCGAGGGTGATCCCGTTTCCCCGCGCAGGGCGGTTCAAGGTGATTCGGGCGACGCGCCCGGTGACCTCGTAAGTCATCGTCTTCGGCGTTTCCATGAAGCCTCCAATGGATCGCGGACCTTATCCCCCGCGAGCATCGCCAGCGCGTCGATCAACGACGACGTCAGACGAGACGCCCGATGCGCTTCAGCCCGAGGAGCATCGGCATCGCCGGCAGGCGACAACGCCTTGGCCGGTAGCTGTCTTTGTCCGTTCGTAGGACCCCCGGCATATGGGTGGGGACCATGAAGCGATCCACCTTCTCCATTCTCGCCGTCTTTACCACTGCCGCATGCGGGCCCGCGGTATCGCTCGGCGAGCTGAACCAGGAACTCGCCGCGAAGAGCACCCAGGAAGCGCTCGACAACGTCGGCTACTACCGCCCGCTGTGCGACCAGAACGGGTACCCGCTGGTCGGGAACATCAACGGCAAGGCGGTCACGACCGCGAGCCAGTTCTGCGCGGCAGTGCGAGACCGCGAGCACAAGCCGTGACCGTCTTCAGCCTCGAGGCGTTCGGCGGCCCCTGGGCGAAGCGCCTCGCCGCGCGTCACAGCGTTTCCAAGGAGGTCGACTGGGACGGAATCTCACGCGAGGCCGCGCCGCAGCTCGTCGAATCCGCTCGGGAGGTGTGGACCCGAAGCGCCTACAGCGAATACTGCAGCGGGGCTGGGTTCGCTGAGATCGCCTCGGCCTTGTTGGCCGCGAAGGCTCCGATTGATCTCGTCGCCGCCGCTGGCGAATTCGTGGCCGACGAGATGTTCCACGCACAGCTCGCCTCGCGCGTGGCGATGGCGTTGGGCGGCGCGGTGCCGCTCGAGGTCGACCTCGGGAAGTTGGTCAGCCCCGCGCAGGGTGGCACACCCCTGCGTCGCGCTGCGGAGCTGATCGTTCGCAATTGCTGCGTCGGAGAAACGCTCACGGTGCCCGTCCTCAACCAGGCCCGCCGCGCCGCGGGCTCTCCCACAATCAACGCAATCATCTCGCGGATCCTCAAAGACGAGGCGCACCATGCAGCGCTCGGCTGGTGGTTTCTCGACTGGGCCGACCTGACCGACGCCGACCGAGCACACGTCGGTCGCGTGGCGGGGTCCGCGGTCCGCGCGCTCAGCGCCCTCTTCGCCAACGACTGCAGCCTCAGGTCAGGCCTGGGCACCCTCGACTGCGCGACGTTCGACGGTCCGTTCTTCACCGCCGTCGAGCACTGCGTCGTGAAGCCCCTGGCAGAGCGCGGAATCGTGCTGCCGCGCGCCGACGTCGACGCAGTCAGCCACGCCGCGCAACGTCTGGCTGGCTAGCCATCGTCTTCCAAGAACCGCCAGCCCGGCGGGTTGGTCGCAAGGGCGGTCGGGTGGGCTGAAGTGGACCTCATCGCCCCAACTCCCGCTGCCTGCCCGGCCGATGCTCCCACCGTGGCCCAGCCTCCAGTGGCCGTTTGTTCAGTCACGCCGCGGCAGCTGCACCAGGGTCAGGGAGGGCCACAAGCGCCGGTGTCGCCTCGACCGATTGCCTCGGCCCGCGGACCGGCCCGGGTTGGGCTGCTGGCAACCTCTGCTGCCGCGTCGAACCTCGCGCCGCCGCGGTCCAACCCAGAGTAAGCACGGGGAGGCGCCGCTTGCTCTTCCCAACGGTCGAATACGGAATCTTTCTTCTCGGCGCTTTCGCCGCAGCGTGGGCGTCACGGTCCCACCCGGGGTTGCACAAGGCGGTGTTGGCCGCGGCCAGCTGTGCCTTCTACGGGTTCTGGGATTGGCGCTTCGTTCCGCTGCTGATCGGGATCTCGATGTTGGCCGCCTCGGTGGCCCGCGCGCTTCAAGCCCTGGGCCCGTCCTCGGCCCGACGGTGGCTGTTGGGCGCCGGCGTCGGCCTGTGCCTCGCGACGCTCGCGGTCTTCAAGTACGTCGCGTTCGCGACCGCGAGCCTCGTCGGCGGGCTCGAGCTGCTCGGGCTGCACCCCGGCACGATCCGCGTACCGGAGATCGCGCTCCCGGTGGGAGTGTCGTTCTTCGTCTTTCACGCCATCTCGCTGATGGTGGACGCCTTTCGGGGGCAGATTCCGGTGAAGGTGCGGCCGGTCGACGCCCTGCTGTACGTCGCCTTCTTCCCCCAGTTGGTGGCGGGGCCGATCTTGCGCGCCTCGAGCTTTCTGCCTCAGCTGGCGGCGTCCCAGGCCCCGGCGACGATCGATGCCGCGCGCGCCCTCGAGCTGATCCTGACGGGGTTGGTGAAGAAGGTCCTGATCGCGCAGGTGCTCGCCAGTCGTCTCGTGGATCCGGTGTTCGAGGTGCCGGCGGGCCACTCGGGGCTCGAGGTGCTGCTCGCGGTGTACGGCTACGCGGCGCAGATTTACTGCGACTTCTCAGGCTACAGCGACCTCGCCATCGGCTCGGCGCTGCTGCTGGGCTACCAGATTCCGGTGAACTTCGATTCGCCGTACCGCGCCACCTCGCCCCAGGAGTTCTGGCGGCGCTGGCACATCTCGCTCTCCAGCTGGCTGCGCGACTATCTGTTCATTCCGCTCGGCGGCTCGCGGCACGGCCGGGCTCGGACGCTGCTCAACCTGGGCATCACGATGCTGCTTGGGGGGCTCTGGCACGGCGCGGCCTGGACCTTCGTCGCCTGGGGAGCGTTTCACGGCGCCGGCATGGTCACCCAGCGGCTCTGGTCGGAAGCGAAGTCCCCGGCGATTCGACGGCTGCGTGCCCGTGCTGGCTGGCGGTTGGCCGCCGGGGTGCTGACCTTTCACTTCGTCTGTCTGGGCTGGATCCTCTTCCGCTCGACGTCGCTCGCCGCTGCGGGAGAGCTGCTCGCAGCGCTCGCGGCGGGGGGCCTTCACTACACGCTGGGCGCAGGCGTGGTGCTGGCGGTGGGGGTGGGCCTGGGCGGCCAATTGCTGCCCACGGTCGGAGCCCCCAGGCTTGGGTTCTCTCGCCTGCCGCTCGCCCTCCAGGGCGGACTGCTGGCGGGCGCCGTGGTGTTGATCGAGGCGTTGGGCCCACGGGGCATCGCCCCCTTCATCTACTTTCGCTTCTAGCCGATGACCTCCGACCGGCCACCCTACGCCTTCACTGAGCTCGAACTCTCCGACGAAGAGATCGAGCAACTGCTCGACGTGCCCGTCGCGCCGCCCGCGGACGACATTCTCAGCGCGCTTGCGCGGCTCGCGTGGCGCGAGGACGCCGCACCATCGATCGAGCGCCGGGTCGCGCCCACCCTGGCGGCGGTTGGAGCCGGGCGGGCGCGGGCGTATCGGCCGTCCGAGACGGCCGTCGTGCTCGGCGCCTTCGCCGCGACCCTGCTCGCGTTCGACTCAGAGGGGCTGATGACCTGGGTTCAGCGGATGGACGTCAGCCCCGCACAGGCGGCCTGGCGCTCGGTCCTCGGACCGATGAATGCCCGGCTGGATCACGCAGGCCTGACCGCGCCCCGGCGTTGGGCGATTGGCGCCGGTGACCGATTGAGCCTCGCGCTCGGGTCCAGCGAAGATCCTGTCCTCGCCGAAGGGTGGAAGGCGCCGGCGGCTGCGCCCGTTCTTGTGCCGCTTCCCGCGGCGGTGACCGAGCCGCCCGAAGCCCCGGCCGCGACGCTTCCTTCGCCGGAGCCCCCGCGGTCGGGGGGGGCCGATCGCGCGCGGGTCACCGTGCTCCTCGTCGGCGACTCGATGATTGCTGGAAGCCTGGGCAACACGGTGTCACGGGCGCTGGCCAGGGACTCCCGGCTGCACGTCGTCGGGGCGTTTCAAACGGCGACTGGGCTCGCGCGGCCCGACATCTACGACTGGGGAAACGTCTTGCCCCCGCTGCTCGAGCGGGAGCAACCGGCGTTGATCGTTTGCTCGCTTGGCGCCAACGACGCGACCAACATTCGCGAAGGCGATCGGCAGCTCGAGTTCGGCGAGCCCGGTTGGCGCGTGGCCTACTCCGCGCGGGTGATGGCGATGATGGGTGCCTTTTCACGAACCGGGGCCAACGTGCTCTGGCTGGGGCTCCCCCCGATGCGCGAGGCCCGCTACTCCGCGCACGCCGCGTACCTCAACGCGATCTTCGCCCAGGCGGCGAGGAAGACGCCGCACGTGGAGTTCCTCGAACTGCGGATGTTGGTCTCTGACCGCGCGAGCGGGGAGTACTCGACCTTCGTGCCGGGCCCCGGCGGCCGGTTGATCCGCTTCCGACTCGACGACGGGATCCACTACGCGCCCGCGGGGGCGTCGGCGATCACCCGGTGGGTCGTCGACTGGATCTACGAACGGTACCGCAAGCTGCCTCCGCGGTGACCGTCAGGGAGGCGCCAGCCGCAGCACCGGTTGGGCCGATGCGTCGAACCAGCGCGGGACGACGATCGCGGTCACGAAGAAGCCGTCGCCGCGCGCGGTCGCCGAGTTGACCCTGCACTCCACGCGGTCGTGCGTGGCCTCGTCCACCACCTCGCAGGCCCAGCCCGGATCGGGGTGGCCCCCGGTGACGATCGTCTGCAGGTAGGCCTCGTGGTACAGGAACGTCGCGAGCAGCTGGGAGGCGTGGGCCGCGCCGCCCTCGGCGAGCTTGCGCATCACCAGTCCGGCGACGGGCGCGAGCAGCTTCGTCTCGCCTTCGTCGCCCGCGAAACTGCCGATCCACTCGCCCTTCTTCACCCGCTGCTCCTCGGCAACCTTCCAATGCACCCTCCCGTCTGCCGGAGCCTTGAGCTCTCCCATCGTCAC
>JAYVRT010000973.1:0-3379 GCA_043776025.1 Archangiaceae bacterium
CGTCACCTTCTTCCTCGAGTCGATGCCCGGGGTGACCTCTCCCAACATCGGCAACTTCGTCGACCTCGGCTTCATCAAGTTCGCGACGATCGGCGTGGAGGTGGAGTTTTGCTTCTGAGCCGCCTCGCCTGCCTCGCCGCCTTGATTCCGGCGGTGGCCTTCGCCGAGCGCGACGCCACCCGGGGCGCCCTGGCGCGGCTCGAGGAGACGCTGACGATCAAGCTCGAGGACGGGACGCTGGTGCTCAAGGATCTCTCGCCGCTGATCGTGGTCAGCGTCGCCGCGGCCTACGAGGAGTCGAAGGCGAGCTACCCGAACGCGGCGCTGGCGAGCCTGGTGCGGATCTTCGGGGCGAGGTCGCTGCGATCCTGCGAGGCCTGCATGCTGCCGCGCACCTTCGTCGAAGGCGGCCACCTCGAGCAGCTGACGACCAACCTCGGCACGGTGGAGATCGTCCGGCTCGACGAGGCCACCCGGGGGAACGCGCCCCCGGCGCGCGTGGCGATCTGGCTCGACGAGACCGCCGATGGCGTGGCGGTGCGGATGGTCGACCTGCGCAACAGCCAGCTGCTGCTCGCCGACAACTTCGACGCCGGGCTGCGCGAGGCCAGGCGTTCGCTGAAGTCGGTGTCGCTGGCGCGGGAGCTCGACCGCCGCGCCCGCCAGGAGAGCATCACCCACACCTTCGTCGACATCGGCATCTTCCCCGGCCAGCACGTCTCACTCGACTGGGCGGAGCAGTGGGGCGACACCAACTGCAACCTGACCGGCGCGACGCTGTCGCTGTTCGACCCGCTGCTCGGCGTCGGGGCGAACTACTTCCGCATCATCCCCCAGGTGCTCAACGTGATGGTCGGCGTGAAGCTGCTGCTGAGCATCCCCACCGCGCTGGTCCGGTCGCTCGGCTCGAACGCCCAACTGTTCGACCCGATCGCCACCGGGGTGCTGGAGATCCGGCTGCCGATCTTCAGCTCCAACTACGCGGTGATGCTCACCGTCTCCACCAACGGGCGGGTTGCGCTCGGCCTGTCTTTGATGAACTTCTCCCTGCTGCCCTTCCTGCCATGAACCGAACCCTGCTCTTGACGCTGTTGCTGCTGTGCTCCTGCGCTGCCCGCAACTACACCTACTACCTGATCGAGCCCGAGCCGGTGGCGCACCCAGCGCTCAAGGAAGAGGGCACGCTGATCCGCCCGTTCGGCTTCGGCTCGACGACGGTGATGAAGGTCCGGTGGAACGACGGGAACCTGATCACCGAGGTGGACGTGCCGATGCTCGCCACCGGCCAGCGGATCGTGATCGAGCACGGCGCGGGCAGCAGCGACGTGAAGACGATTCCCCCGATGCGGGTGGTGCCGCCGCCGCCGACCAAGGCCGACGCGACGCTGGTCGAGGCCTACCGCGCCCGCGGCCTGAGAATCGACGAGAACGCGCCCGAGGTGAGCATCACCCGCGCCTCGAGCCTGATGCAGGAAGCGATCAAGGGCGGCAACTACAGCCTCGCCCTCGAGTGGTGTGAGACGGTGTTGCAGCGGTACAAGTCGCACCCCGAGTTCCTGCGGGCCAAGGCGTCGATTCTCCTGATGATGGGAGAGCGCGACAAGGCGATTGAGATCTACGAGCAGGTGGAAGCGATCGAGAGCGACCCCGCGGTGCGGAAGAAACTCGAAGAACTCCAGAAGCAGCAAAAATAGGAGGACGCCTTGCAGATCCTTGGATTCTTGATGTTGGGCTTCGTCGTCTGGTTCGGGTTCTCCGAGCGCGGAAGTGGCCAGGTGATCTCGGCCTTCGACTCGCACGCCCTGGTGATGGTGTTGGTGGGCTCGACCGCCGCGGTGTTGATCAGCTCCAGCCGGCTGACGGCGCTGCGCACGGTGCTCTGCCTGCGGGAGTTCATCCCCGGCCTGGGGGACTTCAGCAAGAAGACCCAGGCGATGGAGGCGGAGCGAGATCAGCTCTGCGCGCTCTGGCGCGAGGGCAAGCGCAGCGGCGCGCTGGCGGTCGCGGAGAAGAGCACCTTCCCCGCGATCAAGCAGCTGGTCGACCTGCTGCTCAACCGCTCGGCCCAGGTGGGCAGCGCCAAGGTCTTCCTCGAGCTGCGACACGCGGAGATCAGCCGCTGGCAGCCGCCGATCAACAACTGGGAGATGCTCTCCAAGCTCGGGCCTGCCTTCGGAATGGTGGGGACGATCACCGGCATGATCCAGCTGTTTCGGAACATGAGCTCCGACAACCTCAACATCGGAGCGGCGATGTCGCTCGCGCTGCTGGCGACGCTCTACGGGGTGGCCTTCGGCGCGGGGATCGCTGGGCCGGTGGGTCACTTCCTCAACAACCTGCTCGACGAGCGGCTCGGGTTCCTCGAGCGCTGTGAGAGCAGCGTCAACGAGCTCGTCGCGCTGCGGGGGTCCTGAAGCCCATGCAACGGCGCGCGATCGGACACGAAGACAGCTGGCTGCTGAGCTACGCTGACCTGATCACCAACCTGCTGCTGTTCTTCGTGGTGTTGCTCACCGCGGCGCAGCTGAGCAAGGCCAAGATGCAGCAGATCGCCAAGAGCATCTCCGGCGCCGAGAGCCCGGCGAGCCTCGAGTCGATTCGCAAGGAGATCGACTCCCAGATCGCCAAGCAGAAGCTTCAAGACCTGGTGCAGACGACGGTCTCGGCCGAAGGGCTCGAGGTCTCCCTCAACTCTGGGCTGATCTTCGACTCGGGCAAGGCGAAGATCCGGCCCGAGGTAGAGCAGACGGTGGCGACGATGCTCAACGCGCTCGTCCCCTACTCCTCGAAGTACACCTTCGCGGTCGAGGGCCACACCGACACCACGCCGATCGTCAACGGCGCGGCCTTCGCGTCCAACTGGGAGCTGTCGGCCGCGCGGGCGATCGTCGTGCGGCAGCGGCTCGAAGAGGCGGGGATCTCCAAAGGGCGGATCCGCGTCGAGGGCTACGCCGACACCAAGCCGTTGCCGGAAGAGCAGCTCAAGGGGCTCAACCCCGAAGAACGCCTGGCCCGGCACCGCCGCGTCGTCGTGAGGATCTTCTGATGAGACGTCAGCTCTGTCTGCTCGCGGTCACCCTCGCCGCCATCGCGTCCGCGCAGAACAGCGCGGCGCCCGTGCCGCAGAAGCACATCCCCCCGACGGTGTTGATGGAGCTGCGGACGCTCGAGAGCCAGTTCGATCTCGCGCTCTCCCGCGACTGTGCCCCCGAGAAGTGCACCAGCAAGGGCTGCGTCTACCGGGATCACGCGGTGGTCGATGTGCCGCGCTCGGGATCGCTGCCGGGGTTGGGGCAGACCGAAGGGCCCGGCAGCGTGCCGGCGCAGGAGTACCTCACCGCGGCGCACTGCGACTTCGCCCATGAGAAGTCGGTGCCGA
>JAYVRT010000974.1:0-3372 GCA_043776025.1 Archangiaceae bacterium
CGGACCCTCGACCACGGCGACGTGCTCCTCGCCTTCCTCGGAAGCGGCGGGGCATGCTGGGTGCTCTACGTGCTCGCGTTGGCCTCGTACCTGCGCGGACGCTCCTACGCGATGCGGCTGCTGCTGATCGGCGCGGCGGTCGGGATGTTCGGGGTGATCGGCGCCGGCGGAGGGCTGACCCTCACGCTCAACCAGGTGCTCGACTCGAGCAAGGCCGTCGAGCGCTCGCAGGTGCTGCTGAGCAAGCACAAGTACCGCGCCGAGCGCACCGTCACCGTCAGCGCCTGGCGCGCCGGCCATCGCGACGAGCGTTTGAAGGTCTCGAGCGCGACCTGGGACAAGGTGGAGCCCGGCATGCAGATCTTCGTCCGCGAGCGCGCGGGCGCCTTTGGCTGGCCGTGGGTTGAAAGCCTCTCGGAAACGGCGGCGCTGGCCATCCCTCCCTCGACGCCTTAGCGTTCGCCTCGGGAGGCCGAGCCCATGAATGTCACCTGCCCCAACTGCCTCAAGCACTACGTGCTGCCCGACGGCACGGTCCTGCCCGGCGTCCAGGTGCGGGTGCGCTGCAAGGGGTGCGAGAACGTCTTCACCGTCACCGAAGAGATGGCCGTCACCGCCCGGGCGAAGGCCGACGAGGCCGCCGCTGAGAAGCTGGCGGAAATGCCCGACGCACCCGGGGTGAACCCGCCGTCGGACCCCAACGCCCCACCGGGCGAGATGACCCGCCACTTCATCGCCCAGTCCGGCGCGAACAAGCGCAACCCGCCGTGGAAGATTGCCCTCTTCGTCCTCGGCGGCATCGGCCTGCCCGTGGGGACGCTGTTCATGCTCTCGACGCTGGGCATCGCCAAAGTGACGGTGACCAACGAGAAGGGCGAGCAGGTCGAGCAGCCCTTCTTCTCCGCCGAGGGCGTGTCGGGCCTGGGCGATCTCCTCTCCGGCAAGGAGTCCGAACGGCGGGAGGCGGTGAAAGTGGCCGCGGCGGCGAAGAAGAAGGCGGCGGAGCTCGAGCTGGCCGCGCAGGGCGCCGCCAAGCCGCACGGCTCGGGGCTCGACTCGAACGAGCGCCGCGGCGGCAGCGTCGGCGCGGCCGAGACGGCGAAGGTCCCCGGCGGTTCGCTCGGAGGCTTCTACGCCGGCGCCGACGCGAAGAAGGACGCGGCGCCCAGGCTCAAGGGCGTGGAGAACACCGAGCAGGTGGCGAAGGAGCACGCCGGGGGCCTCGACGAAGGCGAGGCGGCGAAGGTGGTCGGCCAGTCGCAGCCCGCGTTTCAGAGCTGCATCGAAGCCGCGCTGCGGCGCAATCCGAACCTGAAGGTGGGGAAGATCTCGTTGACCGTCACCGTCGGGCCGTCGGGGGTCGTCAAGGGGGCGTCGATCACCCCGAAGCAGCACGACACCTCGGACTGGGGCACCTGCCTGAAGGAACGGGCTCGGCGGATGGTGTTTCCCAAGTTCGCAGGAGACACCGAGACCGACCTCGAAGTGCCGCTCGTCGTCGGCGTCTCGCTGTAGCGCGCAGGCCCCCCGCGGCACCCCCCAAGGGGGTGATCGCCCAGGGGTGCGGATCTTGCTCGTCCCAACGATCACCCCAGCCGAAGTCACCGTCGCGTGACGCCAACGGGCGTTCCGGTTGGGAAAAGCGCGGCCGCGGGCTACGACTTCGACCATGCGCTTCGCCCTGCTCTGTTCGTTGCTCGCCTCGGCCGCGCTCGCGCAGCCGTTGATCCTCGAGGGCGAGCTGCCGGCGACCGACGCGGGCTTCGTCCTCGTGCCCTTCACCGTGCCGGCGGGCACCGTGGAGCTCGAGATCCGCCACCGGGTGCTGCAGCCGGAGAACATCCTCGACTACGGCCTGCGCGACCCCGATCGGTTCCGCGGCTGGGGCGGCGGCAACAAGGAGGCGATCGTCGTCGGCGAGCGGGCGACCTCACGCAGCTACCTCACCGGCGCCATCCTCCCGGGCACCTGGAACGTGGTGATCGGCAAAGCGAAGGTGCTCACCGCTCCGGCGACCTACCGTCTGGAGATCGACCTGCGCAGCACCGCGACGCTGGCGGCGCAGACCGAGCGCCGGCCCTACGCGCCATCCCCCGCCCTCGAGGCGACCGCGCGCTGGTACGCGGGCGACTTCCACGCCCACTCCAAAGAGAGCGGCGATGCGCAGCCCACGCTCGACGCGATGGCCCAGTACGCCCAGGGCCGCGGCCTCGACTTCATCGAACTGAGCGATCACAACACCGTCTCCCAGCTCGACTTCATCGGCGACGCCGAGGCGCGCTTCCCGAAGCTGCTGTTTCTCCCCGGAGTCGAGTTCACCACCTACGCCGGCCACGCCAACGGCATCGGCGCCACCGCCTACGTCGATCACGTCTTCGTCAACGGGAACACCTTCGACGCGGCGGTGCAGCAGTTCGCTGCCCAGGACGCGGTGCTGTCGATCAACCACCCGATGCTCGACCTCGGCACCACCTGCATCGGCTGCGCGTGGAAGCAGAAGATCCCCAAGGGCACGCTCGGCGCGGTGGAGATCGGCACCGGCGGCTGGGACGTCACCGGCGTGCTCTTCACCCGGCAAGCGATCACCTTCTGGGACGGGCTGGTCAACGCCGGGCTGCACCTGGCGCCGGTCGGCGGCAGCGACGATCACTCCGGCGGCGTGATCACCGACTCGCTGAGCAGCCCCATCGGAAACCCGACGACGATGGTGTTCGCCACCGAGCTGTCGACCAGGGCAATCGTCGAAGGCGTGCGGCGGGGCCGGACGGTGGTGAAGCTCCAGGGCCCGGGCGACCCGATGGTGGACCTGAAGCAAATCGGAGAGACGGTGCGCGCCGACTCGCTGACGCTCAGCGCGACCGTCACCGGAGGCAAGGGCCAGCAGCTGAAGTGGGTGCACGCGGGAGAGGCGGGCGCCGCGATCGCCATCGACGCCGACCCGTTCACCGCGACGAGGGCGATCACCGCGCCAGCCACCGGCTCCGATCGCTGGCGCGCCGAGGTCTGGGTCGATGGCAACGTCCGCACCGTCACCGGCCACGTCTGGATTCAGAAGCCCGAGCCCGTCGCGCCGCCGATGAAGACCGGCTGCAGCACCACCGGGCTGCTGCCGGGCCTGGGGTTGCTGCTGGTGTCGCTGCTGCGGCTCAGACGGAACCGCTAACCCAAGGTCAGCGAATGGCGCTCTACGGCGCGCCGGCCGCGGCCACTTCGCCACCACCGTCGGTGCCGTCGTCATCCGCTTCGGCGCTCTTGAGCGCTTCCTTCACCGCAGATGGCGCCTCGACCAGCTCTTTCTTGCTCAGCTTCGCGCCGGGCCCCAGGGTGAGAAACCGCGACACCGGCTCGCTGTCCGGGTCGGTGTAGACCTTG
>JAYVRT010000975.1:0-11640 GCA_043776025.1 Archangiaceae bacterium
GCCGGCGGGCTCGCCCTGGCGCAGAACAGCGCGTCGCCGATCCCCCAGAAGCACATTCCCCCGACGGTGCTGATGGAGCTGCGCACCCTCGAGAGCCAGTTCGACCTCGCGCTCTCCCGCGACTGCGCCCCCGAGAAGTGCACCTCCAAGGGCTGCGTCTACCGGGACCACGCGGTGGTGGACGTGCCGCGCTCGGGCTCACTGCCCGGCCTGGGGCAGACCGAGGGGCCGGGGAGCGTGCCGGCCCAGGAGTACCTCACCGTCGCCCACTGCGACTTCGCCCATGAGAAGTCGGTGCCGACCCGCGACGTCGAAGCGCTGGTACGCCGGCTCGAGCAGCGGCTGTCGAAGGGCTGGCTCCAGGTGTCGGTGGGGCGGCAGATCCTCGAGCCGATCTCGCCGGGCTTGAGCGAGTCTCCTCCGCCGAAGCCGGAGGTGATCGTGAAGCCGATCGAGGCCCCGACGGCGCCACTGGCTCCGACGAAGTGGGAAGCCGACCTCGCCCTGCGCGAGCTGTGGGTCAGCCTGCTGCCGCACTTCTCGTGGATGATCGCGGTGGTGCTCGGCACCCTCGCGGTGCTGTTCATCATCTGGGGCCTGCGCCGGCTGGGCCGCGAGTCGCTCGAAGAGAAGGCGATGCTCGCCCAGCTGGCGTCCGCGCCCGCGGAGAAGTCGGCCGCCGACGCTGCCGCGGCCGCCGTTGCCGCCGCTGCCCCGAAGCAGGACGCACCGACCGCCGAGGAGCTCGCTGACGCCTCGTTCGTCCACGAGCAGCAGAAGGTCTGGGGCGAGCGCATCTCCGAGGCCGAGCTGACGCGCGATGAAGGCGCGGTGGTGGGCGTGCTCCGGGACTGGATGAAGGCAGGCGAGTTCCAGCTGCTGGCGAAGGCGACGCTGCTGTTCGGCGATCGGCTCTCGCTGGCGTTCTCCTCCGACGGAGAGCTGGCGGCGCGGAAGGTGGCGTTCGCCGACTACCTGCGCAACGTCGACGAGAAGAAGCTGCCGTCGAACGCGGAGTTCTTCCGCACGCTCAACCAGCACTCGATCTCCTCTTCGCTGTTGGCGCAGTCGGACACCGAGGTCTACCGGAGCCTGAGCGAAGAGTTCGGCGCCTCGGGGCTGGCGCACCTGATCGACGTGCTCCCGGCCCGGCACGGCGCGCTGCTGTTTGCGCTGGTGCCCACCGAGAGTCAGCAGGAGCTCGCACGCAGTCTCTCCCCGCAGGTGCGGGTGCGGGTGGCGGGCCAACTGCTGGTGTCGAACCGGATCTCGAAGCAGGACCGGACCCAGGTCTTCGCCGCGCTCAACGCGGCGCGGGCCGGCCTCCCCCTGCCCCAACCGCAGACCAACGGAGAGGACAACCACGATCGCGGCCTCGAGTTCGACGCCGCGGGAGCGCTCTCGGTGCTGCTGCCGTCGATCGCCCCGGCCGATCGCCTCGCGCTGTTCGAGAGCGCGCGGGACGGCGCGAGCCACACCTTCCCGCTCTGGTACGAGGACATCCTCTACCCGGAGATGCTGCTGAAGCTGCCGAAGGAGGTCCAGGCGGACACGCTGCTCCAGGTGGACATGAAGGGGCTCGCTGGCTGGTTCTCGGTGCAGCCCACCGCGTGGCAGGAGAGCTTCCTCGGCCAACTGACGCCGTCGATGCAGAACGCGGTGCGGGCGAACATGGTGTTCGGCTCACGCGCGGATCAGTTCCGCCTCGCCCGCGAAGGCCACCACGCGCTCGTCTCTTCGGTGAAGCGGCTGCTCGCGCGGGGCTCCCTCACCTTCTCGGAACTCGTCGCCTGATGAACGTCTCCCACCCACCGGCGTTCGCGAAGTTCGCGCGCCGCGCGGCGTGGGGGCTGCTGTTTCTCACGCTCGGCGCCTGCGAGAAGGTGCCGCTGATCGACGTCAACGCCGGCTTCGCGCTCGCCGACGCCACCTGGTTCGAGGCGGAGCAGACGCTGTTCGTCTTCTACAGCGTCGAGGCCGAGCAGGGGCTGGGGCCGCTGAGCGTGATCGAGGTCACCTGGCGCACCGACGTCGAGTCGATGCCGTGGACGCGGCTGGATCAGATCTCCCCGGTTCACATCCACCTCCCGATGAGCTGCGGGCCGAGGAGCCTGTGCGGGAGCATGAGCATGAAGGTGAGCTCGACCCCGCGGATGGTGGGGATCCGGCTGCGCTACCACCGGGAGAGCGCGCTCACGCTCGAGGCGCCGGTGGTCCTCAACCTGGTGAGCAATGGCCCGGCGTGGAGCAACCGGAGCCTTTTGGTCTACGGCGTCTTCGATGAGACCAACACCCAGGTCGAGTGGCGCTCGCGCAACCAGTTCCCGACGCTGCGCAACGCCCAGGCAGGCGATCTCGGGCTGCGACGGGCGTTCAAGGTCACGGGCGCGATGCACGGCGACGTCGGAGCGCAGCGCACCGACAACCCCTACAGCTATGGCTACGCCGCCGCCTGTTCTGGCGTCCTCACCCCGTTGGGCTGGCAGCCCGCAGAGACGATCCGGCGAGCGATCTTCCAACCCGAGCGGCTCGACTTCACCGGCGAAGCCTCGAAGGGCGTGTGTGCCAACGCCACGGTCACCGACGCGCTTGGGACCTTTGACGCCCCGGTGGTGGCGAGGAAGAACCCTGACGTCCGGGCGGCGTTTCCCGAGCTGCGCAGTCCGATCAAGCCCAACACCGAGGTCGGCTTTCTCCTCCGGCCGTGCGCGAAGACGATCTCCGAGCCCCACCGGCTGATGCAGGTGCAGCGGCTGCTGCTCGGCGGCGACCCCCAGTTCTGCATCGACACCTGGCAAGACGTGGGGTTCGTCGATCAGCTCGCCCAGACCTTCAAGCAGGCGATCGACAAGGAACGGCTGAAGGGGAAGGACATGGTGCTGGCGATCGCGCTGCACCACGACGACACCACCGGAGAGTTCACCGGCGCGGTCGAGAAGGCCCTGCTGCAGATCCTGCCGTTCGAGCGCGACAAGAGCTCGCCCCACGTCAGCGGCGCGTTCGTCTTCGACAGCGGCGGGTACAACATCACCAACGCGACGGTGAAGCGGCTGACCCTGTGGTGTCCGGCAAAGATCAACATCACCGATCTCGATCTGATCCCGGGCGCCTCGGAACTCTCCTGCCCGATCATCCCGGATCTGCCGGACATCAAGCTTGGGCCGTTCAAGTTCGGCACGCTGCCGATCCTCCCGACACGGGCGCAGTACCTGACCTTCATCGGCAAGTACTCCGAAGCGCAGGCGGGGGTGGTGCGTGAGCTCGAGTTTCTCGCCCCGGAACGCACTCCGTTGTCCCAGAACGTGTCCGTCGGCGACTTCGCGATCGCGACGTTCTTCAACAACGAGATCATTACCGCGGCCCCGACAGATGCGTTCTCCTTTTGTGCTGGCGGAGATCCGAGCTCGAGCGTCGCTGTGTTTCGCACTCCTTTCAGCCCCGACCCGTTCCCGCTGGGAGCGATCGGACAGTTTCACAGCCTCGCGCCGCAGCCTTCGTATTCGCTGGGCTTGCTCTGGACGTTCCCGTTCCTGCTGACGATGAAGTACGAGATGCAGATCGCCGGCGCGGCGACGGTCTTCTCCTTCACCGTCCCCTTCGGCACCGGGGTCTCGGGGACTCAGCCCTACGGAACAGGCGAGTGGAAGCAGAGCACCTTCAAGCTCGGCAACACGCTCAAGCAGTGCACCCGGTTCTGCGACCACCCCACCTTCGATCCCGCCGGCGTGTACAACGTGCTGCTCCCCTTCAACCCCACCTTCGCCAGCCAGTGCTACGGGCCGAAGTTCCCCACCCCCCTCGACCAGGGCAACCCGGGCTTTCCGCTTGATCCGTAGCGCGCTCGCCATCGGCTGGCTGGTGCTCTCGGGTCTCGCCCTGGCGGAGCCTCCCGCCGCGGGCCCCAAGCCCGAAGCGGCGCCCGAGCAGAAGCCGGACGCCAGGCCCGAGGCGAAGCCCGAGCCGCCGCCTGAAGATCCCGCGCTCGAGCGGTACCGCACGCCCTTCGAGGCCCTCAACGACCGGAAGATCGGCGAGGCCTCGCGCGCGGTGCGCTTTGACTGGCGCAAGTCGACGGTCGAGTTCGGCCTGATCGGCAGCGATCTCCTCGAGCTCAACAACTTCAGCAGCGCGCGCTTCGGCGGCTTCATCCGCAAGGCGGTCAGCAGCCTCGTCGTCGAGCTCGCGGTGACGTGGGTCTTCAACTGGAGCGCGGAGAGCGCCCAGCGCCTCGCCTTGACGCCCTACCGCCAGTACGGCCGGCCGGCGCGCCTCGAGGTGGACATCAACGTCGCCTTCCCGCTCGCCGAGGGAGTGGCGACGGCACGGCCGGGCTTTTTCCCCGCGACCGAGCTGGTGTTCAACCTCAATGCCGGCCTGCGCTACCTTTTCTACCCGGGAGCGTTGGGCAAGGCGAACGCGGGACAGGTGGCGGGCGCGATCCTCGCTCCGAAGTTGACCCAGTTCGAGATCGACGACCTGGAGAAGATCCGGCAACCGGCGATGCAGATCGATCCCGCCCGCTACAGCGTGCTCGCCGGCTTCTCTCTCGACGTCTACTTCCAGACCGGCGGCTTCATCTCCCCGCGGGTGCTGGTCGGCCTGCCGTTGTTCACCACCTTCAACGGCGGCGGGCTCGGCCTGTGGTGGGAGCTCTCACTGAGCCTGGGCTGGGCCCTGTGAAGCGCTGGGCAGCGCCGCTGCTCGGGCTCACCCTGTCGCTGCCCGCGCCCGCCGAGGAGCCGCCCCCGAAGCAGACGATCGTCTTCTACAACGCGCGGATCGCGCTGCGCGAGCGGCGGCCGACCGAGGCGCTGCGGCTGTGGCTGCTGCGCAACAGCCTCGCCGACACCGGCCCGCGCGGCGTCTACGACGAGGAGTTCCGCTCGGTCGTCTGGGCGGCGCTCGGAGCGCTCGGCCTGTGCCAGGACGCGTACCCCAAGGACGACGAGCGGGGCGCGGGCCTGTGGCCGCTGGCGCTGCACAACTGGGTCGTCAAGCAGGCGAACCAACTGCCACCGGAGCTCCCTTCTCCCTACGACGCGTTCGAGCTGGGGCTGCAGCACCGGCTGATCTCGCTGCACGACACCCTCTCCGAGGCCGAGCTGCGCACGGTGAGCTTCTTCCCGACCTACTGCTCGCTGCCCGACGTGACCCTGGTGTCCCTGGGCATGTCGCCGTCGACGGACCTCACCGATCGCTTCAACCAGGGCCGGATGCTGCGGCTGCTGCTGCTCAAGTCGCTCGACACGCTGGTGCGGTCGAAGGTGCAGAGCGTCGCGGCGATCGAGGCGCGGATCTTCGACCTCGATCTGGCGATGGCGCAGCTGGCGGCACGGAAGGCGCGTCAGGCGGGGCAGCTCGCCGCGGCGAAGGCCCGGGCGGTGGGGATCTCCGACCCCGGCGCGAAGGAAGCGAAAGAAGCGGCGATGAAGTGGCCCGAGGACTCACCCCAGGCCGCGTTCCTTCGCCGGAGCCTCACCTGGCGCAGCAGCGAGTGGCTGACGATGAGCCGGCAGCGGCGCCAGTTCCTCTACTCCCAGGCCCGCCCGTTCGCCGCCAACGCCGCCGTGGTGGAGCCGCTGGTGCTCGACGTCACCGACGCGCTGATCGCCCGGGGCGAGGGCGCCGAGGTCTCGGCGTGGATCGCTGCCCTCGAGCTGGGCCCGTCGCCGTCCGACCGGGCGATCATCACCGCCGGTGACCGGGGCAAACGGCTGCTCGAGCTGGAGCCGGAGTCCGGCTTCAAGGATCGCTCGGTGATCGCGCTCCACCGCGGGGTCGGGTTCCTCGAGGCGGGCTCACGGCAGGAGGCGCTCCGGTCGTTTGCCTTCGCGATGGCCCACGCCGAGGAGTCGAGCGAGGCGGCGGTGATCCTCGGTCTGGCGCGGCGGTGGCTGTCGTTCGTGCTCTCCCGCTACGAGACCAGCGAGGAGGTGATCTCGATGCTGAAGGCCCTCGTGCCCCGGCAAGAATACAACTCGGTGATCGAGGATCTGGTGTGGCGGGCCGCGCTCCGCGCCGACGCGCGGTCGTTCGAGCGGATCGTCGCCAGCGCCCAGCACGGCGGCGCCTTCGATGCCCGCGCCGCGCACCTGAGCCTGCTGGCGCACGCCAAGCCGGGGGAGATGGTCACCTCGCTGCGCGACTCCGCCGCCGACGAGCCGTACCTGACGCTGCGCTTCACCCGGCAACTGCTGGAGAAGCTCGAAGCGGAGGAGGCCGATGTCCGCGCCGCCAACGTGCCGATGTTGAAGCTGTTGATCGGCGTCCTCGACTCGATCGCCGAGCGCGCCAAGGGCTTCAAGGCCCAGGCGACCGCCGCCGCCGAGCTCGCCGCCCGGGTGCACGCGATCCTCGAGGGGCTGAGCGCCTTCGACACCTCGCCCGCGGCCAGGGCCCGCGCACTCTCGCCGCGGCACGAGGCCTTCGCCGGGAACATCCGCCTCGCCCCGGTCGACACCCTGCCCTGGCCGTTCCGCCTGCCCGAGGCCGAGGCCCCCTCGGCCTTCGTCCCGCTGGTGCTCAAGCCGATCGAGTGGCGCGGCCCAGACGGCAAGCTCGTCTTCGGGTGGAAGATCACCGAATGACGCCGAAGGAGATCCGGCGCCAGCTGCGGGAGCAACGCAAGCAGCTGCGCCAAAAGCTGCCGGAGCTCAAACGCCAGGCCCGCGCGCGCGTCGATCAGAACCCCATGGTGCGTCGCGAGCGCAACCGCCGTCGGATCCGCCGGGCGGTGACCGCGGTGATCCTGATCATCCTCGCTTGTCTGATCCGCTGCGACTGTGGCCCGCCCCCACCCCTGCCCGAGCCGGTGAAGATCGAGCAGGCCGCGCCGCCGGTGGTCAAGCCGCGGGTGGTGGTCGCGCCCCCGATGAAGAAGAAGCCGCTGCGCGCGACGATGGACGCCAACCCGCGCCCGCAGATCAACGGCGAGGCCCGGCCGCCGCCGACGTGGATCGACGAGTTCCGGCTCGAGGTCTCGGCGCGCAGCTCGCGGCTCTCGCTGTGCTTCACCGGCAGCGAGCGCCCCGGCGCGTTGCGGTGGACCAGCTCGGTCAACCCGGAGAGCGGCGCCGTGTCCGATCACGAGCTCGAGCCGGTGGGCGGCAGCTCGGAGATCGGCCGCGACCAGCGCAACTGCCTGATCAAGGCGCTCTCTGACCCGCCCTACAAGCTCACCCACCCTGCGAACGAGGCGCTGCCCAACCGCGTCAGCCTGGTGATCGAGTTCTAGATGCCCAAGCCGATCGAGTACTTCATCGTCGGAATCAGGCCGGTGAAGTCGGTGCCGACGCCCGAGGGTGGCCTGGGGATCTACGCCTACGACTGGAAGACCGGACAGTTCGTGTTGGCGATGGAGTACCTGACGCGGATCTTCCAGGGCTACGGAGAGATCGAGCAGGTCAGCGAAGAGGAGTTCGACAGGGCGGTCGCCGCGCTCCGTGCCCGGCCGAGGAAATGACCGCGCTACTTCGCACCGGCGGGCGACGCCGCGGGTGCGCGGAAGCCCACGCGGGCGCGCAGCCAGGCGAAGAGCCCACGCCACTCCGCGGGCGTGATGCAGCAGGCGTAGCAGACGAGGACCGAGTTGAAGAACGGCCCGACCTCCATCAACGCCCAGATCCCGAAGTGCATCGAGAAGCCGTAAGCGAGGTAGCAGAGCCGGAAGTCGAGCCGCTCGACCCCGGGGCCGAGCCAGCGCCGCAGCGGTGCGAGCGGACGGTTGAAGAAGGCGCGCACCCTCCCCGGCCGCTCGCGGGTGTGGCGGTACCAGTAGGCGAGCAGCAGCAGCAGCGCCCCGTTCTCGAACAGCCAGGTGGCGAGGGTGGCGAACTGGGTCAGCCGGAACAGCGGCGTCGCCCACTGGAGCGTGGGGAAGCGGATCCAGGTCGGCTGCTGGAGGATGTACCAGATGGCGTCCAGCGTCCCGAAGGGCGGCGGCCACCAGCTGCTCGACAGCTTCTGCATCCCGGTCGTCCAGTACACGGTGACGATCTGAAAGATGAGCACGGAGCGCGGCCAGGCTGGCGCCTCGGATGACGCCGCTGGATCCCGCCGACGGCGCAGCCACTGATCGACCGAGAGCGCGCGGCCGCTGCCGGACCACATCAGGACGAACAGGCCATTGAGCAGCAGATCGTCCGCTGAGCCGCCGGCGAGGAAGTTCATGTTGGTCAGGGTGTGAAACGCGACCCAGGTGGCGAAGATCGACGCCCGGGTCGCCACCCCCAGCGCCATCAACACCCCCGCGATCGCGCCGACGAGCATCAGCGCGTGGACGTTGGCCGTGGTGCAACCGCCGAAGTGGGCGAGCCACGGCTCGGACCAACAGCCGCGGGCGCCCCCGGAGCTGGCGTCGACCCACGCCTCGGCCGCCGCGCCGGAGAAGTGCATCGAGGCGAGGTTGGCGGCGATCGTCGAACCGGAGATGATCCGCGCGACGGCGAGCGAGGTCGCGTCCTCCCTCGACGAAAGGAACCCCACCCAGCGCTTCCAGCCGCGCAGCGGGTTCATCGGGCGACTCCGGCGGGCCGACCGATGGTGCGTACGTCGGCCCAGGAGCCCCGCGGCTCGGTGTGCGATCGCACCTGCTCCGGACTGGGCGACTGGGTGCGCCAGAAACGGCACCGCACCTCGGCCGCGTCGGACTCCTCCGAGAACTCGAGGCGGGCGAAATAGGCGCAGCCCTGCTGATACTCATCGCTGAAGTTCGGCCAGGCCCAGCGGAAGATCTGGCTGCGCAGCCGCTCCTGCCCGAAGAGCTCGGCGTGCCAGGCCGCCGCGGGGTCGCGCTCGAGAAAGAGCGTCTCCCACGTGTCGGCCGGCTTGCTCGCCCGGTGCACCTGAACCTGCAGCCGGGAGGGGAACCGCTGCGGCCCGACGAACATCCGCCACGGCTGATCGCACCCGGTCCAGGCGACGTACTGGACGAACGGCCCCATGATCACGTCGCGGCCGTTCATGTACTTGACCGCCGCCTGGTAGAGGAACTCTTCGAAGTCCGGCTCGGCGACGTGGAAGAACTTCGCCCAGGACGCGAACTCCTGCTGCGCGGTGGGATCCTTCCACAGCGTGCGATCGAGCCCTCCGACCGGCGCCGGAAAGGCGACGACGAAGATCACGACCAGGTGCACGAGCACCAGCGCCGCCCGCAGATGCGGCCAGGCTGTCTTCAAGATCTCGATGCGAGCGCCCCGGGTGACAAAGCGGGCGCAAGGTAGCGGCCGAATCGGGTCACGTCGAGCGTGCTCAACTTTGCGTCAGGGCTGGCCACTGAGCAAAGCCGAGAGCTTGCACACCGCGGCGAAGTGCTCCGGCCGCACCGGTTGCACCGACAGCCGCTGTCCCTTCTGCAGCAGCGCCATGCCCTTGAGCGCCTTCTCTTTTCTCAGCCGCTCGAGCGTCAACACCCGGTCGAACCGCTCGACGAACTGCAGCTCCACCATCTGCCAGCGCGGCGCGGCGGCGGTGCTCTTCGGATCGAAGTACTCGCTGCGCGGATCGAACTGGGTCGGGTCGGCGATCGGCGGCCCGGCGACCTCGGCCAGCCCGGCGATGCCGGAGGGCTTCGCGTTCGAGTGGTAGAAGAGCACCCGCTCGCCCGGGCGCATCAGGTCGCGCATCGTGTTGCGCGCCTCGTAGTTCCGGACGCCCTCCCACCCGGTGCGCTTCACCCGGGCGAAGTCGTCGATCGAGAACACCTCGGGCTCGCTCTTCATCAGCCAGAAGCGGGGGGAGGCCGGCATCGCGCCGAACTACCTTAGGCTCAGGACAGCTCGGGGAACCGCTTCTTGTAGTACTCGCGGAACTCGCCGACGGTGATCTGCCCGTCCTTGTTGAGATCGAAGGTCTTGTTGACCCGCGCCACCTCGGGCCCGCCGATCGGGTAGTCGTTGCCCTTGCCCAGCGCCGCCGGCCAGAAGGTGCACAGGTAGAGATCCGCTCCGCTCTGGAACTTGCCCTTGTACGGAGAGAAGAACTTCTCCACGTAGTCGAGCTGCTGGGTCGCGCTCATCTTCGACAGCGCCTCGGTGCTGGTGCCCAGCCCGCGCGCGGTGGCCGGCATGAACTGGATCAGCCCGGTCGCGCCGCCGTTGGGGTTCTTCGCGGTGGTGCTCATGCCGCTCTCGTTCTTCATCACCGCGAGCAGCCATTCCGGCTTCACGCCCAGCCGGCCGGCGATGTCCTTCACCTTCTGGACGAACTCGGGGCCGTGCTTCGCCAGCGCCTCGGCCTCGAGCGCCTTCGCGGTCGCGGTGTTGCCCGAGGGGCCGATCGGCGTCGTCGGGGTGGTGGGGGTGGAGGGCTCCGACGGCCGCACCGGCGTCGCGGGAATCGGCTGACCGAGCAGCGCCGCCTTCGTCTGCGGGCCGACCACTCCGTCGACCGCGATCCCCTTCGCTTGCTGGAAGGCGAGCACCGCGGCGCGCGTCTGGTCGCCAAACTGCCCGTCGATGGGGCCGGGGTCGAAGCCGGCGTCCTTCAATCGCTTCTGCAGCTCCTCAACCTGGGGCCCGCGGCTGCCGTTGCGGAGGAAGGTCGGCGAGCTCGTGGTGATGCTGTCGAGCGCGCTCGGGCCCGCTACCGGGGCAGCGGGCGCGACCGGGGCCGAAGGCGTCGGCGGGGGCGCTCCGAGATCGTTGGGCAGCGCGTCCATCGTCGGCGTCAACTTGCCCGGAGGAATCGCCGGCGCGGGTCCGGAGTGGTGCATCACCGCCATCACCGTCCAGCCCCTGGGCACGCCGACCGACTCGTGGATCCGCTGGCTGCCGTCCTTGTTGACGTTGTCCGAGCCGATGAACTTCGGGCGCCCACTGGAGTCGATGCCGGAGCAGATCATGATGTGCTGCCCCTTGGGCGGCACGTTGAAGGCGACCACGTCACCCGGCTGCGCGTGGGCGAGATCGGTCTGGGTGAAGTTCGGGTCCTTCTTCAGGTTGTTGATCAGCATCCCGACGCCGGCATGGCCCTCGGACCTGGGGATCTGGCCGGAGGAGATCAGCACCGCCGAGACGAAGTTCGCGCAGTTGAGGTGGTCGGGCACCCAGTCCTGCATCGCGGCGCCGATCACCGTCTTGTTGGCGAGCTTCAGATCGTGGGAGTTCATCCCCACCACGGACTGGGCGATCTTCACCGCCTCGGCGCCGGGGTTGCGCACCACCGGCTCGGGGATCGCTCCCGTCAATGACACCGGCTGTGCCCGGCCGCGGTCGAACCCGCTGCGCTGCTCGATCAGACCCGTGACTTCGTCGGGCTGAGCGACGGGGGACTGCGGTGAGATCGAGGAGGGAGCCTTCGGGGCGATTTTCATCGGGTTGTACCTGTGGAGAGTGTCCCGCCCGCCGCTGCAAAGTTGCGTCTGACGCTCGGGAATTGCACCTCGGCGGCCAGTTGACGGGCGGCAATCGGTGCAGTTCACGACGCGAGCGGTCAAACTGCGTGCCATGGCCGAGCTCCCCGGGTTCCTGCGCGAGATCTCCACGTTGATCCGCGCGCGATATCCCCTGCTCTACCTGGTCAGCTGGGAGGAGCAGCGGGTGGACGCGCTGATCGACTCGGTCGCCAAGCACCTTCGCCGCGACCTGGTCGAGTGGACGGCGACCCGGGGCCTGAGGGGCCTGGGGGGCACCTACAAGGGGC
>JAYVRT010000976.1:0-3370 GCA_043776025.1 Archangiaceae bacterium
CATCCGTCGGCTTCTATCGCATCGCAAACTTTTTGCGCGGCCTCGGCAAATTTCGGCCCTCGGGCCGGCCGTTCAGGGGGCCGCGGTGCCGCCGTCGGCCTTCGCCGCCTGATGCGCCTCGAGCATCACCTTCCGCGCGCTCTCGTAGACCTTCAGCTTCGCCCTGGAGTCCGGCTCGTCGCGCTCGGCCCGCGCCTCGTCCCGCAGCCGCCACAGCTGTTCCCACTGGGCGTGGGCCGCCGGGCCTTCTTCCTTCTTCGGCTCGCGCAGCGGGGTCACCACGTCGATGAGGTTGAGCTTCACCCCGTTCGGGTCCACCAACAGCAGCGCCGCGACGCTCAGCGCCCCGGCCACCGCCCACTGCAACACCAGGTTCCGGGGGACGACGCTCAGGCGGTGCTCCGCGGCCCGCTCGGCCGGCTCGAGCACCGCGGGCCAACGCCCCGCCAGCCGCCACAGCAGCGCCAGCACCGGGAGGCCGGCCGCCGCCATCGCCAGGGGCACCCACCATTTCAAGTCGTCATCGGCGTCGGGCCTGTCGCGCGTGGCGAAGTACAGGCCGGTGGAGATCGCGTTGTTGCCCAGGTGCGCGAAGACGCCCGGCCAGATCGAGCCTGACCGCAGCGCCAGCACCCCGAAGACCACGCCCAGCTCGAACCGGGCGAGGAACCCGATCGGATCCATGTGAAAGCCGCTGAAGATCGCCGCGGTGAGCAGGACGGCGCGAAAGCCGCCGACCCGGGTGCTCAGCCCGCGCTGGAGCAGCCCGCGGAAGCAGAACTCCTCGCAGATCGGCGCCGCGAGGCAGACCCCGAGCACCACCAGCGCCAGCTCGACCGGGGTCTGGTGCTTGAAGATGCTGCTGATGTCGAACAGCTCGACCAGTTCCTTCGGGGCCAGCCGCTGGGAGACGTATTGAGCGGGGACGACGAAGGCAAAGAAGTTCACCGCCCCGACGACGAGTCCGAAGGCCGCGCCGGAAAGCCACGGACGGCCGGCGCCGGCGGTGCGCCGCGCGTCGTACCCGGCGATCCGCAGGCAGACGAAGGGCACCGCGAAGAAGACGAAGACCTCGCAGAACCACAGCCCGAAGCCGATGTTCAGCACCTGGGTGAACAACCCGAGGCTCAAGAAGAGCAGCCCGGTGATCGCCACGCCGAACGCCGCGACGACGTACAGGGCGGGAAGCGGGCTGGGCCCTTCAGATGGTGCTTGGGTCACTGAGGCTGGTCGTTATACTCGCTGGCCGTGTCGCTTCGAGGATTCGCGTGGTCGCTGCTGCTGCTGCCGACCGTCGCCGGGGCCTCTGCGTTCCGGCTCGAGGCGCGCACCGAGGCCCAGCTGTACAGCATCCGCAGCTACCAGAACGGCGACCCGGCCAGCCTGACGACCCTGCCCCGGCGGCGGCTGGTGCAGTACCTCGGCCTCGAGGCCTTCGAGCTGATCACCGGTGAGCCGATCGGCTTCGAGACGTCCTTGCGCGTCTTCGCCGACTGGGGCCTGCCCCACGGCGAGTCGGCGAAGATCGACGGGGCGAAGAGCGAAGACGCCGACCTGCTCTGCGCCAACGTCTCCTACCGCGGCCCCCACCTGCAGGTGCGGCTGGGCCGGCAGACCTACGTCGACTTCATGGACATCGCCGCCTTCGACGGCGCGACCGTGCGCTACGTCACCAAGCTCGGCATCGGCGCCGAGGCGTACTCGGGCCTTTGGGTGAAGGGCGGCAGCGTCCTCGGCTCGTCGAACTACCAGCCCGACGGCATTCGCGAGTCCGACCTGCGCCGGGTGGCGCTGATGACCGCCAAGCCCTACGCGGCGCTCGACGACATCGAGCCGCTGGTGGGCGCCAAGCTGCTGGTGGAGAAGCTCGCCGGGATCTCCGCCTCGCTCGGCTTCCGCCAGTCGTGGCTGTCGGGCAAGACCGACATTCAGCGCCTCTCGGCGGAGGCGAAGTGGGGCGGGAAGGTGAAGGGCCTCAACGTCTTTGGCGGCATCGAGTACGACCTGGTCAGCCCGGGGATCTCCAACGCCCGGCTCCAGGCGCGCTACGACGGCGCGGAGTTCGCCGCGCTGGTGGAGGCGATGCACGTCACCCCGGTGCTCTCCTCGGACTCGATCTTCATGTACTTCGCGATCGCCCCCCGCGACGCGGCGCGGGTCCGCGCCGACTATTACCCGGCCGGGCCACTGCGCTTTTACCTCCAGGGCACCGTCGACGCCTACGGCCAGAACATCAACTCCAACTCCGGGGTCTACGAGGCGCTCAAGGATCCGGCGCTGCCCTCGGGGCTCTCCTTCGGTGGCAGCGGAGGGGCGGCGGCGAAGATCAGCACCGTGCGCGCCGGCCTCGACCTCACCGCCAAGGTGGGCTGGGGCGGCCGCCAGGTGTGGGTCGACGGCAGCGTCGGCTGGGTGCCGGAGAATGGAATCTTCTCCCTCGACGGGCGGTTGAGCATCGCGAACAGTCAGGACAACCTGAACACCCGGCTCAACGGCACCTTCGTCGGATTGCAAGCGTGGGCCAGCTACTTCTTCAACCGGAACACGCGGGCCTCGCTGGTGCTCGAGGAGAATCTGAACCCATACTCCAAGTCCGACACGAAGGTGTTCTTCATGCTCGACTGGAAGGTCACGCTCTGACCGCACCGCCGCCAGTTCCCGACCGTTTTGCCGAGAGCGCCGAAGCGTTTCGCCGCTTCTTCATCGAGCTCAAGGAGGCCTTCCTCGAGCGCGACGCCCTCTTCACCCAGATCGAGCTGGCGCTGCTGTGCCGGGAGCACGTGCTGATCATCGGCCCGCCCGGCACGGCGAAGAGCGCCGTCGCCTCGGCGGTGCTCGGGCGGATCACCGACGAGACCACCAACAAGCCCTCGCTGTTCTCCAAGCAGCTCGCCGAGAACACGGTGCAGACCGACCTGATCGGGCCGATCGACTTCAAGGTCCTCACCGAGACCGGGCGCACCGAGTACCTCACCGACGACGGGATGCTCGGCGCCCACCACGCGTTTCTCGACGAGGTCTTCGACGGGCGCGACATGCTGCTGCGCAGCATCTTGAACGTGCTCCACGAGCGCGAGCTCAAGCACGGCCGCAAGGTGACCCCGGGCCGCTGCGAGTGCGCGATCATGACCAGCAACCGCTACCTCTCCGAGGTGGTGGCCCGCTCGCCCGAGACGCTCCAGGCCTTCGCCGATCGGATCAGCTTCATCTGCTTCTGCCCCAAGTCGTTCGCCCGCAAGTCGAGCCGGACCCAGATGCTGCTGCGGGCCTCCGAAGGGCAGCGGGTGGCGCTCAAGTCCCGGCTGACGCTGCAGCAGCTCGACGTGCTCCAGGACATGGTCTCGGCGGTCGAGATCCCCGGGCAGATGGC
>JAYVRT010000977.1:0-3367 GCA_043776025.1 Archangiaceae bacterium
GCCACCGTGCCGCTGACCTTGCCGCCCGGGTCGAGCGCCAGGCCCTTGGGAAGCTGCCCCGAGCTCAAGGAGAACTTCGGGTGCGCCTGGGTGCTGGCGACGATGTCGAAGGAGACCATATCGCCCGGCCGTATCACGACTGGAATCCCATTGGCAGAGACCTTGAATCGCGCCGGGTAGACGAGGATTGTGAACTCGGCGGTGTCAGCCCTGCCCTTGGCGTCTTCGACCGTCATCGAGAAGGTGTAGCTCCCGGCATGCAGGGGGCTGCCCTCGATCGACACCAGCTCGGTCGAAGGGGTCATCGACAGCCCGTCGGGCAGCGCGCCTTGCAGCGTCCAGACCAGCGGCTTGGCCAGCGGCGAGCCGTCGGCGTTGGCGGCGACGATGTCCTGCGCGTAGGCGTTGCCCACCAGGCCGTCACTCAACGACAGGCTCTTGAAGATGATCGACCCGGGGGCGATGACGCGAATCGACAGGTCGCGGCTGGCCGAGGTGCCCAGCGAGTCGACCACCTGCACCGTCACCTTCGACACCCCTTCGGCCAGGCCGAGCTTGGGGTTGCCGGTGATCACCCCGTCGTTCGACAGGGTGAGGTTCGCCGGCAGCGTCCCGGTGGCGATCTTCCAGGCGTAGGGCTTCACTCCGCCCGCGGCGCCGAGCGAGAAGGCGTAAGGCTGAGCCGGGGTGTTGATCACCGGCGGCACCGAGGTGGTGGTGATCTCGACCTGGGTCGTCGTCGGCAGCACCCGGAGCACCAGCCGGCCGTCGGCGTCCCGCCCGGTGTTGTTGACGACCACGGTGAAGGCGGTGACGGTGGTCGAGGTCGGGGTGCCGTGGATCAGGCCGTCGGTGTCGAGCGACATCCCCGCGGGCAGAGTCCCCTGGCTGGGCTCGAGGGTCCAGGTCGAGGTGAGCCCCTGCGTTCCCTGCGCCGTCAGCCGGTAGCTGTAGGGGCGATCGACGACCGCGTCGGGGACCTGCTGGGTCTGAACCTTGAGGCTCGAGGGCGCCACCTGCACGGTGTTCGACGCGAGGGTGTTGTTCGTCTCGTCGATCTCCGCGACCGCGTTGCCGGTATCGATGACGCAGCCCAGGTAGTAGAGGCCCGGCGGCATCGAGGCCGGCAGCTTCACCAGCTCGGTGAGCGTGTCCGCAGCGCCGACGGTGAGCGCGCCCACCGTGCCATCGAGGGCGCTGGTCGCGCCGGTGACGATCAGCAGCGGCACGTCGTTGGTCGGGTCGATCGTCGCGTTCGCCGAGGCGAAGTAGCGGTACTTCACCGCCGGAGCGTCGACGTTGCCGATGTTCTTCAGCGTCCGCAGCACGGGGATCACCTCGCCCACCGCGCCGGTGGCCGCGGCCTCGAGACGGGTGACGGTGAGATCGGGGGCGGGCGCGCGCAGCGACACCGGGCCGGTGACGATCAAGGCGTTGTTCGCCTCGTTGAGCTCGGTGACGGCGCTGGTGGAGTCGACGATGGTGAAGAGGAAGTAGTTGCCGGTCGGGAAGGCGACGTTCGCCTTGTCCTTGAGCGGCAGCGTGAAGGGGATGTCGATCGACGCGCTCGTCCCCTGCGCGACCAGCGCCACCGTCTGCTCGACGGCGATCGTGTCCGACAGCAGCGAGAGCGTCGAGTCGGTGGAGATCACCACCGCGACCTTGAAGTTCGCGGCGTTGGCGCCGCCGATGTTGCTCAAGTCGACGTGGGCCTTCGCCGGCTGACCAAAGTAGCCGACGCGGGTCGACCCGCCGGTGACCGGGTCGAGGAGGTCGGTCGCGAGGTTCACCAGGTCGGCCTGCTTCATCGTCACCACCGTCGACGAAGCGATCGCGTTGTTGGTCTCGCTGGCCTCGGTGATCAGCCCGTCCCAGTCGACGACCAGCAGGTAATAGAAGTCCCCGCCTGGCACGTTGCCCGGCACGTTGAACGACAGCGTGTCGGTGATCGTCTCTCCGCCGGACACCGACCGGCTGCCGCTGTACAGGACGAAGTCGGCGGTGCTGACCACCGTGTCCGCCGACAGCAGCACCCGGTAGTGCACCGTGCCCGCGGGGTTGGTGCCCTGGTTGAACCAGTTGGCGGTCAAGGTGATCGGGTTGCCCGGGCCGCTCTGCGCCGGGCCGGAGATCCCGGTGGCGACGAGGTCGAGCCCGTTGACGAAGTAGTTGGCGGTGCTGCCGACGTTGTTCGTCTCCGAGGCCTCGACAACCGTGTTGGTGGTGTCGGCGTCGACGAGCACGTAGTACTGGCCGGGAGGCAGCGCCGTGCCCGAGGTCGCGGCGCCGGAGGCGGTGGTGGTCGCTCCCGCGGTGCCCGCGCCGGTCAGCGTGACGTTGGCCGCGGAGGTGAAGACGAGGCGGTCGGCGGCGTCGAGGATCTTGTCGGTCGACAGGTACGCCTTCCAGGCGAACGGCCCGGTGGCCGCGGTCTGGCCGTAGTTGAGGAACGTCGGGGTGACGTTGAAGGTGGCGATGTTGCTGCCGTTGACGACGAGGTTCGCGATCGACACCGACGGGACCACGATGTCCGGCGCCACCGGCTGGCCGATGGTGAACAGGGTGTTCGGCACCCACTGGGTCATCGAGCAGCTCGCGCTCGTCGCCGCGCAGGGCAGCAGCGGCGCGCCCTGGCTGCCGGTCAGGTTCTCGAAGCCGATCGTCGCGCTGCCGCCGGTGGCGGTGGCGCTCTTCGGCCCGTAGTGGACCTGGATCATCCCCGACGAGCTCAGCTTGACCTTCCAGCTGACGACGTAGGACGAGCTGAAGTACGGGCCCCAGTCGACCCACTCGATCTCGATGTCGCTCGCCGTCTTCAGGGTGCGCACCTGGGAGGTCGGCAGCGCGCCCTCGAGGTCGTCCCACCACGGGGCGATCACCCCCTGCGGCGTGGTCAGCGTGTCCGGCATCTTCCCGCCGCCGTAGCAGGCGCTGGTCTGACACTGGCTGCCGCCGCCAAACATCAGGAACCCGTTCGAGTCGACGTGCACCGTGGTGTAGTTCACCCCGTAGTACGGGAAGCTGAAGCCGAGCGCGACGTCCGCGTAGCCGTCATCGGTCGCGGTGCCGAACATGCTCTGGGCGGTCAGGGTCACCACCTGGACCCCGGCGCCCGAGAGCGGCACGTAGGCCTGGCTCGACTGGTTGATCGGATAAGGCTGGGCAGACGCCGTGAGCGTGCCAAGCACCAGCGCGCCCGCGAAGAGCTTCGAAATGGAATGGGTCATGGCTTTAAGTGTCCCTGCAAGGCTTGCGACCCGGCCCGAGGTCGCAAGGCTTGAACAGGTGTGGCGTGCTACGGGATGCAGGCGACGAAATAGGTGATCGACAGCGTCTTGCCCGGCTCAGGAACAAAGAGCGGCTCGAA
>JAYVRT010000978.1:0-3362 GCA_043776025.1 Archangiaceae bacterium
GTCACCTGCCAGGCGTCGGGTGTCCCGGCTTCCGGGGTCGTCGACCTCACCACCAATCAGAGCATCGGCGGCGTCAAGACTTTCAGCTCAACCATCTCCGCCAACCTGAGCGGCGCAGTCACGGGCAGCCTCACCGGCAACGTCACCGGTAACGTCTCCGGAACGGCCGCGGGCTTCACCGGCAGTCTCGGCGGCGACATCAGCGGTACGATGGCTGCCACCAACCTCGCTCGGCTTCAGGGCCGGGTCGTTTCCGCCGCGGCCCCCGGGGACACCCAGGTCCTCACTTACAAGCTCGGGAGCAACACATGGGTCCCTGCCCCGGTCGTCGCTGGGGTGCTCGCCAATTCCCCGCTGACGTCCAGCGGGGGCAACACTCCGGTGCTGGCGATCCTCCAGGCCACGGGCGGTCAGGACGGCTTTCTCGCCGCCGCCGACTACAACGTTTTCAACAACAAGCAGGCCCGCGTGGTCGGCTTCTGCGGAGTCGGCTCGACGATTCGAGTGGTCAATGGTGACGGCAGTGTGATCTGCGGAACCGATACTCCGGGAACGACAGTGACTGTCGTGGCCTCGAGTACCTGTAACGCCAACACGTTCACCACCGCCATCGCCACCTGCCCGGCGGCCTTCCCCAACGCGATCGGGGGCGGCGTCGATCATGGCAACGTCTTCAACAACTACTCTACGACCAACGGTCCGATGATCGGCAACACCCGCCTGCTGAGCATCGCGGACGGACAGCAGGGCTCGCCCAACGCCTGGTTTGGTGGCCTATTCAACAACAGCGCCGTCACCGTCACCTTGAAGGTCGCGGTGATCTGCTCGCGCTGAGCGTCGCGATCAAACGGCTTTCCGGTTGAAGGCGTTCATCGCCTTCTGCATCCCGCTCTTCACCCAGGCCTCGCTGCCCTCGGCGGCGTGGTCGATCAGCGCCGGCAGCTGCGCCTGTTCTTCGGTGCTGAAGCCCGACAGCACGTGGCCGACGACGCGTTCGGGCCCGGGGGCAGGGGGGCGGCCGATTCCGAAGCGAAGCCGCGCGTAGCCCTCTTCGCCCCACGACTCGGCGATGCTCTTCAGCCCGTTGTGCCCTCCGCTGCCACCGCCTGCCTTGAGCTGCTGCCGGCCGAAGGGCAGGTCGAGCTCGTCGTGCACCACCAGCACCTCGTCGACCGGCACCTTGTAGAAGCGCGCCGCCGCCGCCAGTGAGCGTCCCGACACGTTCATGAACGTCTGCGGCTTGAGCAGCAGCACCTTCTGCCCACCGAAGCTGCCGAAGCCGAGCTCGGCGTCGAACCTGGCGCCGTCGAGGCGCAGCTTCCAGCGCGCGGCGAGCGCGTCCACCACCATGAAGCCGATGTTGTGGCGGTGGCGCTCGTACTCGCGCCCGGGGTTGCCCAGCCCACAGATGATCTTCATGGTGTTGGTGCGCTCCGTCCGGACAAAAGAAACCGCGGGCCACCTGAAAAAGGCAGCCCACGGCATTCTTTGCCAGAACTTCGGGAAGCGAAGGAACTACTTCTTCTTCGCCGCCGGAGCAGCCGGGGCCGCCTTGCCGCCCGCCGCCGGAGCCGCCGCGCCACCTGCCGCGGGAGCCGCCGCGCCGGGAGCCGCACCGGGGGCCGCGCCACCTGCCGCTGCCGCCGCGCCCGGAGCACCTGCCTCGGGGGTCGCCACTGCCGCCACCACCTCGACCACTTCGGCCTCGGGGATCGCGACGACCGCGACGGTGTAGTTCACCGACGACTTCACCTTCACGCCCGCGGGCATCTTCACGTCGTTGATGTGCATCGCCTGCGCGACCTTCAGCGCGGTGACGTCGACCTCGATCTTCTCGGGGATCGCCGCCGGCAACGCGTAGACTTCAATCTCACGCCGCTGCTGCGAGAGGATGCCGCCCTCGCCGACGCCGACCGCCTTGCCCACCAGCACCAGGGGCACGTTGACGCGGACCTCGTCGGTCTCGCGCACGTCGATGAAGTCCGCGTGCAACAGCGCGCGGGTCACCGGATCCTGCTGGTAGTCCTTGAGCAGCACGGTGTGGCTCGCGCCGCCGACCTTGAGCGAGATCAGCGTGTTGAGCTTGCGGGGGGTGGCGATCGCCGCCTTCACCGCCAGCGGGTCGACCGAGATCGAGATCGGCGCCTTCAGGTGCCGCCCGTAGACGATCGCGGGGATCTGGCCTTCGAGGCGGGTGCGGCGGGCAAAGCCCTTGCCCACGCTGTCGCGCGGCTTGGCTTCGAGGGTGGTGGTGGTGATCGCCATGGCGTTTCGGTGCTCCGTGAGTGAGACGTAAGGACAGCAGTTGCGATCCCCGGCATCCCACCCCAATGGTGGGCCCCGAAGTCGTTCGCAAGCGGCAAGCCGCGGCGGCCTTTTGCCAACAGTTGATGCGCAACGTCAAGTCTGGTATCCGGCCCGTCCCTCAAACAGGCCCAGCCGTTGGGCTCTTCAAGCCTCAAGGTGTCGACCATGCACGCCGCAGCCCTCCAGTTCATCGAAGACCGCCAGATTCGCAAGAACGCCCCCCAGTTCCGTACCGGCGACACCGTCTGCGTCAACTGGAAGATCAAGGAAGGCGACAAAGAGCGCGTCCAGGCCTTCGAAGGCATCGTGATCCGCAAGAAGAAGGGCGCCAACCGCGCCACCTTCACCGTGCGCAAGATGAGCTTCGGCGTCGGCGTCGAGCGCATCTTCCCGCTCCACAGCCCGCGCTACGAGTCGATCGAGATCAAGGTCCGCGGCAAGGTCGCCCGCAACCGCCTCTTCTACCTCCGCAACCTCCGCGGCAAGGCTTCGAAGGTCGAGGCGATGGAGCGCGAGGACGTCGTCGCTGCTGCTCCTGCCGCACCGGCCAAGTAGCCCTTCACCGATTCTGGCCAACGGGTGCTGCTCCTCGAGCTGGCGGCGCAGTCAGTCAAGGGGTTCTCCCCCGCCGCGCGGGTCGCGCTCAAGCCCGGCTACCTGATCCTCAAGAGTCCGTCGGAGACCTGCTCTCCGATGGCCGGGTTGCTGCTCGCGCTCTGCTTCCCCGACGGCCGAGGGGGCGACGCTGCCTTCCTCGCCCCCGGCGCGAAGACGGGAAAGGCCGGCTTCTCCTTTCAGGGCAACGATCAGAGTGCCTGGCGCCTGGTGCGCGATCTCGGCGGGGCAGGGAGCCTCCACAAGCTCAACCGCGCCAACAACCAGTTCGAGGTGGTGACCCAGGACTCCACCGAGATGGCGCAGATGCTCCGCGCCAGCGTCGGGATGCCGCCCCGCACCACCTTCGAGCAGCTGTTCGTCTTCCAGGCCTCCCAGCTTCCGACCCGGCGCCCGAAAGCGAAGGCGGCGCCGGACAAGCCCAAGCCCAGGCTCGCCAG
>JAYVRT010000979.1:0-11581 GCA_043776025.1 Archangiaceae bacterium
TCAGTTCGTACTTGGTCCGCCGGGTGATCACTTCCTCGCGGAAATTGATGAAGGCGCTGATGAAATCTCGCAGCGCCAGCACTTCCGGGCGGCCGCCGCGGATCGTGGCGCGCTGAGAATGCCCGGGCTGCTGCGCCCGCGGTGCTGCTCGACGCCGAGCCGGACGCTCCGAGCAACGACGATCGCATCGTCGCAGCCGCTTCGACCTGGAGCCGAATCTGGAAGCCCTTCCTCAGCGAGAGCATCTTCTGGTTCGTCGGCGCGTTTCTGATTCTGTCGGGCCTTTTCTACCTCGTCGCTGACTCCTGGCAGGGGATGACCTCTGTCATCCGGGCGCTGGTGGTGTTCGGCATCGCCTCCGGCTGGACCCTGGGCTTCTCCGCCTGGGCGCAGTTCCTCTGGCGCCGCGAGGCGACCCGCAGCGCGGCCCGGGTGCTGAAGTTGATTGGCGCCGCGATGGCCCCGCTGGCGCCGCTCGCGGTCGGCCCAGTGGTGCTCGCTCAGCCGCTGCTCACCAGCGGCCTGGTGCTGATCTGGAGCGTCGTCGCCGCCGCGCTGGCGCTCACCGTCACCCGCGATCTCCAGCAGGGCAAGAGCCTGCGCAACATCCCCGCCGCGATGCTCGCGACGTCGCTGATGATGGGCCTGGCGCCGCTGGTCGCCCCCGCCCATGGCGCGGCGCTGTGGCTGATGGCGATTCCCGTCGGGCTGCTCTGGGCCAACTCCCGCAGCGAGGTCCGGACGCTGGCGCCGATCGCCCGCGCCTTCGGCTTCTTCGGCCCGCTCTACCTCGCGGTCCTCTTCGGCGGCCGGCTGCACTTCGCGCTCGCGGGTGAGAACCTCAGCTGGGGCACCTGGGCCCCGTTCCTCGCGCTGGCGCTGACCGCGGCGCTCGAGCTGCGCTCTGTGGTCGGCCCCGACGGCCGCCCGAAGTGGGAAAGCGCCGCGGATCCGATCTCGATCCTCGTCGTCGCCGGTCAGGCCGGCCTGATGGCGTGGGCCGCGGTCGGCGAGGCCCCGGCGTTCTTCGTCACCAGCGCGGTCGGCGCCCACACCACCTGGCGGCTGCTCAAGGGCAGCACCTCGCCGCTCGCGCCGCGGTGGACCTACGGGCTCTACTTCTTTGCCTACTTCGCCTGGCAGTCCTGCGGCCAGTTGGTTCCGGGCGTCATCAAACACCTCGTCGAGCAGGTCAAAGAGAAGCTCGGCTACCAGCCGGAGGGCCAGCTGCCTCCGAGCTACGACGCGATCTACGCGGCGGTCTTCGTCATCGCCGGCGCGCTGCTCGCCGCGGTGTGGCTCAAAGGTGACGAGCGCCGCCGCGCCTGGGCCGAGCCGCTGCTGCGGTGCACCTGGGTCACCTGCATCCTCGTCGCCGCGCTGGCGATGGCCTCGCTGGACCACGACGTGCGGCCCGCGCTGGTGAGCCTGCCGCTGCTGGTCGCGCTCTGCCTGGCGATCGGCGTCTGGCTCGATCGCCCCTCGCTCACCCGCACCGGCGCCGGGCTGTCGGTGCCGCTGGCGTTCACGCTCATCGCCTGGCTCGGAGGCGCGGCCTCGGCGTTGCCGATCGCCGTGGTCGCGCTCGGCCTGGCGATCCTCTCGGTGCCGCTGACGAAGGTGCATCGCGAGCCGCTGTCGGTGGCGACCCAAGCGCTGGTGCTGTTCGCGGTCATCCTCGGGTGGTTCGAACCGGGCAATGCGGGCCAGGTGGTCGCGCTCGGCGTCAGCCTCGCCGCCGCTTGGCTGGTCGCGCGCAACCTCGACGTCGACTGGCTGCAGCAGGGCTGCTGGGTCCTCGCGGTGGGCATCGTCGCCCGGGCGATGGTGCTCTGGGCGCCCGGGTACGCCGCGGTGGCGATCGCGGGGACGGCACTCGCCCTCGGCGTCGTGACGCAGCTGAAGGGACGTTGGGGCCACGGCGAGCCGGCGTCGGCGCTGGCCGCGATCGTCGCCCCACTGTGGCAGCTGGTGCTCCAGGACAATGGCGCCCACCGCGTCCTGCTCGGGCCGGTGCTGCTGCTGTCGGCCGCGGCGCTGGCGGTCGGAGCGCGCCGCACCGAGAAGGACTCCACCGCCCTCTGGCGGGACGCGGTCGCGCTGTGCTTCCTCTGCTGGGCGTTGCTGCCCGGGGGGCAGCTGTGGGTGTCGTGGCGGCCGATCGACGCCGTCGCCGCCTACGCGGCGCTGGGGCTGCTCGCCTCGGTCTGGGCGACGCTCAAGGGCCGGCAGTGGCGCCCGGCGCTGCTCGCTTCGATGGCGATCGCCTGCTCGGTCGGCTCCTGGCTTTACTCCGAGACGCAGCGTGGCGACGCCGGTGAACAGGCGGCGCTGATCGCCGCCGTCGGCGCGCTGTTGACGATGCGGGCGTTGCTCCCGTCGATCTCGGTGCCGATCGCCGCGCTCCTCGGCGTGCGCGCGTTCATCGGCCACCCCGGACAGCTCCTCGCGCTGGCGATTGGCCTCTCGGTGCTCGCGCTGTTCGAGGAGTGGGACACCACCTGGACCCACGCGCTGGGCAAGCGGGCGGTCGCGTGGGCGGCGAGCCTCTCGGCGCTCTTCGTCCTCGGGACGATGTTCCTCGACACCAACGCCAACTGGATCTTCAAGGACGACACCTTTCTTTGGATCGTCGCCTCGGTGCTGCCGCTGCTGTGGGTGCGGGCGACGCGCTCGGGCGTGCTCGCGTTCACCTTGCCGGGCCTCGTCTTCCTCGCCGCGGGGCCGACCCGGCACGAGGCGGCGTGGATTGTGGTCGGAGTTCTGCTCGTTCTCACCCACCTCGTCACCTGGGTGAAGCCGCTGCGTCAGCTGATGTTCGGACCCGAGACGGCCGAGCGGGTGCGAGGCCAGTTCGCGCCGTGGGCGCTCGCAGGAGCGGCGCTGCTGGGCGCGACCCTCGTCGTCGACGGGGGCAGTGGGCTGCCCTGGGCGCTGTTGTTCCTTCTGGCCAGCAGCGAGCTGCTCGCAGCCCGGTGGCCGATCGCCGCGGCGTTCGGGGCGACGCTCGACGCCGCGTGGGCGGGCGCGCCGCTGTTGATCGCCCTCTGCCTCCTCGAGCGGGTCCTCGACGGAGCGGTGTCGCAGGCGCTGGGGGCCAAGCCCCACAAGACGACCGTGGCGTCGGCGGTGTGGTCCGCGGTGGCGCTCGCCACGTTCGTCGTTGCCCGCGAGACAAATCCCCTGGAGCTGGTCCCCGCGTGGCTGCTCGGCGGCACCCTGGTGGCGGCGGCGGTGCTGCTCAACTTGCGCTGGCTGCTCGTCCCCGCGGTGCTGGCCGCCGCGCTCCCGTCGGGGTTCGTCGGCCACGCGCGCCACTTCCCCGAAAGGCTGCCGCACTCGGCGTGGATCGCCGTCGCCGGCGCGCTCTTCGCCTCGCTGCTGCGCAAACAGAGCTGGCAGGAGGCGGTGCGCGGGTGGTGCACGAAGCTGAAGTCGCCCGTGACCGGAGAGCTCGCGTCTCCGCTGTGGGTCGGCGCGGCGCTGGCGGCCAGCTGGCTGCTGGCGCTCGGCGGCCAGGAGCCGGCGATGGCGCTCGCTGTGCCGCTGTTCATCACCGTGGCGCTGCTGTTCGCGACGCCGGACAAGATCCAGGTCGGGTTCGCGGCGGCGCTCGCGGCGGCGACGGTGTTCGTGATCGTGCCGATTCCGGTGGGTGCGGCGGTGCTCGGCGGCGTCGGCTTCGTCCTCTGTTTGACGGGCGCGTGGGTCGACAAGCGCCACCCCGCGGCGCCGGCGTGGCACCACGCAGGCTGGGCGTTGTCGCTGGTGGCGCTCGCCGGCGCAAACTCACTGCACCACCCGGCGACGGCGATCGCCTGGGGCTTCGCCGCGGCCTGTGGCGTTGTTGTTGCTGAGCGGAACCCGGCGGTGGAGTTCGTCCGTTGGGTCGGGCTGGCCGCGGGCGCCCACGTCGCGCTCTTCTTCCTCGGGCTTCACTACTCGCACGGCGCCCCCCGGGAGCTGATCCTCCCCTGGGTCGCTTCGGCGTCGCTGCTGCTCGGCGCGGCGGCCCTGCGGTGGGCGAAACGCGGCCGCACGCCGCAGCGGCTCGGCTCCGGCTGGGGCCTGATGATGCTCGGCGGCAGCGAGCTGTTGATGGGGCTGGCACTGCTGCCGGGGGGCGAGCTGCGCGAGGCGTTGGTCGCGTCGGTGGGCGTGGCGGTCGCGCTCTGGGCCCTGAGCAGCCGCGTCGCCTCGGACGACGACACCTTCTCCGCGACGCTCGCGGGGCTGTTGATTCCGCTCGGCTTCGTCGCCGTCCGAAGGCTCGCGTTCTCCGCCGCGCCGGACATCGTCGAAGCGCTGGCGGCGCTGGTCGCGGGCGCCGGGGTGGGCGGCGTCGCCCGCGCGATGGACGAGGCGAAGCTGCCGAAGTCGGCGCGGGTGGCCCGCGCTTTCGCCTTCGGGTGGCCGCTGCTCGGCTTGCTCGCCGCGCCGTGGCACACGCCGTGGACGGTCTGTCTGCTGATGCTGGCGCAGTCGGCGCACTTCGCGGTGGTCTCGCGGGATCCCGCGGTGAAGCGCCGCGCCGCGGTGCTCTCCACCATCGCCTTCAACGCCGCGATGGCCGCCGGCTTCTTCGCCACCGGCGCGAGCTCCGCGGAGTACCTGCTGATTCCGTTCGGGATCTCGCTGCTGACGCTGCTGAAGATCTTCGAGGGCGACGTCACCGACGGCACCCGGGTGAAGCTGCGCGCGGTCGCGGTGTCGATCGTCTACGGCGCCGCCGCGGTCCGGCCGCTGCTGTTCGACGTGCCGTGGGCGATGTGGCTCTGCGTCGGGCTCTGCGTGGTGGGGATCGCCTTCGGCGTGGTCTTGAGGATCCGCAGCTACGTCTACATGGGCACCGCGTTCATCGTCACCACCGTGATCGCCAACCTGATCCGCTACGGGGTGCGCGAGCCGCGCATCGGTGCGCTGTTCCTCTCCGGCCTCGGACTGGCGGTGGTCGCCTTCATGGTGCTGGTGACGACGCGGCGCAGCGAGCTGCTGGCGAAGTACCAGCAAGCCCGCTCGATGCTCGAGAACTGGGACGGGTAGTTCAGAAACCCGTCTGGCGAGGCGTTCCTCTCGACCCGGACCGTCCTCAGAGTGTTGAATGTCGACCGGGAGAACAGGCGATGGCGAAGACGACCGGGCAGGATGTAATTCTCACGTTGTTGTCCGACGTGGCGGAGCTTCAGGAGAACTCGCTTGCCGCGGCAGCGCACCTGGAGGAGTTGGTCAGGCTCGCGAAGGACAGCGCGAAGCGAACGGAGCGGATTGCTCGCACCCTGGCCAAGGTGGCCGACCTCATCGGCGACCACGAAACGCGCATCGCCGCGCTCGAAGCGCGCGGGTAGTAAGACGTCCCGATGAGAGACGAACAGACGCCCGCCGAGCCCGACGTGATGGAGCCCACCTTCTGGCGCAAGGACGGGTGGACCGCACGGGTGATCAAGAACGAGGACGACGACGGCTGGGCGGTGGAGATCCACAAGCTCGGCATCTCCGAGCCAGCGTTGATCAGCCCGTGGGTGATGGGCCGCGACAAGAAGAACCCCAAGCCGTTCGACGGGCCGGCGTTCGCGACCTTCGTCAAGACCGCCTCCGAGGTGTTGGATCGTTCGGCGCGGCAGAAGGACCAGGCGCTGAAGAAGAAGCTCGCCATCGCGTGGGGAGGCCGCTGGTACGAGGTCGTCGTCGAGCTGGTGCCTGACGAGTACGAGCCCTACTCGACGCTCTGCGCGATCGACGATGGGGGTGTGACCGTCGCCAAGCACCGCGTCGGGGCCAACTTCAAGTTCAACCGCGACGTCGCCAACGCCTGGGTGCAGGGCGGGTTCCTCGAACCCTGAAAGCCGGTCAGCCGCCGCAGGAAGGCACCGCGGGCCACGCGGCGCAGGTTCCGCCGGCGCAGGTCGACTCGAAGCAGGCCTCGGTACCCAGGGGCGCAAAGCAGGTCTGCGCGGGCAGGGCGAACGTCGGCAGGCAGCGGTAGCCACCGTCTCCAGGGTCGGTGCAGGCCGACTGGCCGCGGCAGATCGCCCCTGCCTTGCACGGCTCGCCCGGTCCCGGGCCGGTGGGGCAGTAGCCAGGGAAGTCGCAGAGGTTCGCCGACGGTGCACAGACGCGCGTCACCGGGTGGCACATCGCGAGGTACGGGCAGCGCGGGTCCCAGACGTCGAGCGACTTCAGCTCGCAGTCGGCGCCGAAGCCGATGCGCCGGACGCAGGCGGGCGCCGACGCGCGGACGTCACAGCCCAGCCCCCAGGCGCACTGCGCCGACTCGGTGCACGGACTTCCCTCGGGAACCGAGAACGGCGGGACCTTGGCGCAGCGGCCGTCGAGGCACGCCGCGCCCTTCGCAGCGCAGGCGGGCTGGTTGTCGCAGGCATCGCCCACCGCGGCCGGAACCCGGCAGCTCTTGCGAATCGGATCGCAGTAGAGCGCCGCGGGGCAATTGAGCTCCGAGGTGCACGGGCCGCCCGGGGACGCCGAGGCGCACTTGCCGAGCTTGCAGCGCCCCGAGGCGCACGCCGCGTCGCCCAGCCCGACGCAGTTCACCCCTTCGGCGAGCCTCGGGCGGCACTGCACGCCGCCGTCGCCATCGGCGCAGCGGGTGGTGCCGTCGCACGGCCGGGTCCCATCGCAGGCCGTCCCCAGCAACAGCGGCGGCGCGCAGCTGCCGCAGTCGCCGCCGTCCTTCGCGCACACGCTCGCCACGCACTCGCTGTCGTTCAGACAGCCTCCGCCGTCCGCCACCGAGGGGGGCCAGGCCTCGTCGCACCGCTCGACCCGCGCCCCGCACCGCGCCGACTCGAGCCGCAAGAGGCAGACGCTCGCCGCGGTGGCGTCGAACTTGAGCGCGCGCGGGCACAGGTGCTTCAGCTTCGCGACGCAGTCGGTCTGTTCGGCGACGGTGCGCTGCCCGCAGCTGGCCGACCAGGCGCACGAGGCTCGGGCGAAGACCTCGCAGAAGTCCGCGGCGGTGAACCCCGGGACGCCGGCGTCCGCTGGGGCCGCCAGGCCAGCGTCGGCCAGCCCCGAGTCGCCCCCGTCCTTCGGCTCGCCGCCGCCATCCGGCGCTCCTGGCTGGGGGCAGCCGAGCAGGACCAGCACCGCCAGCAGCAGCCACGTTCGCATCGGGCCCCTCACTTCTTCAGCGGCGGCAGCTTCGGGACAATCACCCGCTTGGGCACCTCGACGTCGGCCTCGAACAGCTTGCCCGCGCGCATCACCGTGTAGTGCACCTTGTCGCCGGCCTTCAGCTTCGCCAGCGCGGTGCCGATCTTCTCGGTCTCCATCGCGTCGAACTCGCCGACCTTCACGATCACGTCGCCGCCGATCTTCACCGGGGTGTTGGCGATGGTGACGTCCATCGTGCCCCCGAGCAGGCCCGCCTTCTCTCCGGTCGAACCCTCGGCGACGCGCTCGATCAACATCACCTCGGAGTAGGGCCAGTTGAACAGGGTGCAGATCTCGACCGGCAGGTGCCTCAGCGAGAGCCCGAGCCAGGGCAGGGGATTGTCGAAGAGCCGCTTGCGGACGGTGTTGCTCGGCACCGCGAAGCCCAGGCCCATGCTGCCGCCGGTGAGCGAGGCGATGTAGCTGGCGATCCCCACCACCTCGCCCTTGTCGTTGAACAGCGGCCCGCCCGAGTTTCCCTGGTTCAGCGCGGCGTCGGTCTGGAGCACATTGCCCGGGGTGAGCCCCCGCTGGCGGCTGTCGTGGCGCACGCCGGAGATGACCCCGCTGGTGAGCGTGTGCTCCAGCCCAAGCGGTGCGCCGATCGAGAACACCGGCTGGCCGACCTTCACCGCGTCGCTGTCGCCGAGCACCACCGGCTTGATGCCCTTGGGCACCTCGTAGACCTTCAGCAGCGCCAGGTCCTCGGTGCGCGAGAGCGAGACGACGTCGGCGGCGGTCTGGGTCCCGTCCTTGAACGCGACCATGATCGCCACCGCGCCCTCGACGACGTGCGCGGCGGTGACGATGAAGCCGTCGGAGTGGACGAGGATCCCCGAGCCGGTGCCGACGTCGACCTTGATCTCGTAGCCGCGCTCGTGCTCCTGCACCTGCTTCAAGCCGACGCGAATCGTCACCACCGCCGGGTCGACCTTCTCCGCCGTCGCCTCGAGGCCCCGCGGCTGGGCGAGCGTGGCCGCGGAAGCCAACACCAGCAGCAGGCCCGCGCGGCTCATGGGGCCGACCGGCGGGGCTTCTTGCCCTCGTAGGTGACGGTGACCTTGGTCGCGATGCCCCCGCGGATGAACCAGTCGCCCTCGACCTGCAGCCGGCGCGGCCGCGTCACCTTCACCACGTCGTCGAGGATCTTGTTCGTCACCGCTTCGTGGAAGGCGCCCTCGTCGCGGTAGCTCCAGAGGTAGAGCTTGAGGCTCTTCAGCTCGACACAGAGCTGATCGGGCACGTAGCGGATGGTGAAGCGGGCGAAGTCCGGCTGGCCAGTGAGCGGGCACAGGCAGGTGAACTCCGGGCAGTCGAAGGAGATCTCGTAGTCGCGGTCGACCGCGGGGTTGGCGAAAGTCTCCAGCTTCTTGGAAGGTCGGGTGGCCATGAAGGCGACACCTAGCACGGGCATGTTAGGAACGAAGCCGTGAGCGACATTCGCCGGCAGGGCAAGCGCATTGCGCTCTGCGTCACCTTCCATGGGGGCGGAGCAGCCACCAACCTCTCGGGCAAGGTCACCGACCTCTCCCAGGTCGGACTCTTCCTCGCGACGCGGCACTTCATCCCGCTGGGCAAACAGGTGCACCTGGAGTTCGAGCTGCCCACCGGCCGGGTCGAGGCGGTGGGAGAGGTGCGGTGGATCGCCCGCGGCGCGAACGTCGCCGAGCCGGGTCTGGGGATCCGCTTCTTGAGGCTGTCGTCCGCGGCCGCGAAGGCGATCGATCTCGCGATCGAAGCCGCGGACTAAGCCCCGGGGTGCAGCGCCCACCAGGTCGTCGGCTGGAGGCCCCGCGCGGCGAGCCATTCCCGCGCCTGCGCCGAGGTGAAGGTCTTCAGCTCGACCTCGCGCTGCGCCCCATACCCGCTCTTCACCGCGATCGGCGCATAGCCCGCGTGGCACATCAGCTCCACCGTGCCCTCGGCGGGCAGCGCCCACAGCTGGGTGCGCAGCTGGTCCAGCGTCCAGTAGGCGTTGTCCCCCGCGTCGCCGACGAACGCGTCGTTGGTGACCACGCCCCGGCCCTTGACCAGCGCGCGCATCCCCGGGTTGATGCTGCGAATCGGTAGCTTGCGCTTCAGCGCGGCGCGGCACAGGCCCTCGAGCACGTCGGCGTGGCGGTGGAGGTGCTTGTGCACGTCGAGGTGGGACGCCGTCCGTCCGGTGAGCGCCTTGAGGCGGTCGAGCTGGGCGAGCGTCTCGGTCTCCACCAGGTCCGCGCTCAGGGTCGGGGCGCGGTCCTCGGCGAAGGCGCCGTCGCCATCGAGCAGCGCCCGCGGGATCTTCGAGACCGGGGCCCAGCGCGCGAGGTTGAGGTGCAGCCCGATGCCGAGCGCCGCTCCGGCGACCCGCTTCCCCGCGTCCTCACTGTGCGGCCCGTTGACGATCATCGTCGTCGACGAGACGACGCCGCCGTTGATCGACTCGAGGATCCCCCGGGTGACCGCGGGGTCGTAGCCGAGGTCGTCGGCGTTGATGATCACCGTCGCGCTCACTCGGTCTCCGGCGGAGGCACGCAGTGGGTCAGCAGCGCGGTCGCGTCCCTGGGGAAGCGGGTGGAGATCGCCTTCTTCGTCTCCTCGAGCGTCGGCGCCTTCGTCTGGGCGTCCATCTCGCACAGCGCGATCAGCGATCGGGGGTCGTCGGGCGCTCCCAGCTTGTCCGCCTCGAGGTAGGAGGCGCGCGCGCCCTTGAGGTCACCCTGCTTGTATTGAACCGCGCCGAGGTAATAGTGGCCGACCATCAGCGCCGGCGCCTTCTTCAGCGCCTTCTTCAGCAGCGTCGCCGACTCGTCGAACTTGTTCTGGCGGAACCGGACGAAGCCCAGCTCCGCCGCGGCGGAGGCGTCGAAGCCCTTGCTCAACACCTGGCCGAGCACCGCCGACGCCTCGTCGAGCTTGCCCTGCTGCGACATCAGGTAGCCCTGGTGGGTGAGCAGGTCGGCCTGGTGGGGCCGCTTCTTCACCGCGCGGGTGTACTCCTCGAGCGCGCCCGAAGAGTCCCCCTGCATCTCCCGCAGCGAGGCGAGCGCGACATTGGGCGCGGGGTCGTCGGGCATCAGCGCGTCGGCCTTCTGCAGCGCCGCCTCGGCCCGCTTCCCCTTGCGCACCGCGATCGCCGCCTTGCCTTCGATCAGCGCCTGCTGCGCGTTGCCCTTGGGAAAGCGCAGCAGCCACGCGTCGCACAGCTCGAGCGTCGCGTCGTACGCCTTGGCGTCGAGCAGCAGCTTTCCCGCGGACGCGAACTGGGCGTCGGTGGTGGCGGGGTTCTTTCCCAGCGGGGCGAGCAGCTTCGCCCGCGAGGATGCGTCGGGAAACGCCGCGGCCTCCTTGAGCGCGTCTTCGGGGGTCGCGGTCGGCCCTTTGAGCGCCACCACCGCGCCGACGAGGAGCCCGACGACGATGACGCCCGCGGCGGTGGGCAGCAGCCAGGCCGGCAGCTTCTTCGCGCCCGGCGGCAGCGCGTTCATCACCGGTACTTCGGGGACGAGCAGGCCCGGGCGATCGGCGCGGGTCGAGCCTTCGGGGCCGTTGGCGCCCAGCGAATCGGTGACCAGCCCCTCGCCCGCGGCCAGGCCGGGGAGGGCGCCCAGGTCCCCGGGCTGCTCGAGGCCCTTGCCGCGGGGCACCGAGGGGTCGGCCTCGCGCGCCTTGCGCAGCGTCTGGTGCTTCGGGTCCTTCTCCGCGGGGAAGAGGGTGGTGAGGTACTCGGCGACCTCGCCGCCAGAAGCGACCTGGGCCTCGCCGCCGACGTTCTCCACCGCGTCGATCAGCTCCTCCAGCGACTGGAAGCGCGCGGTGACGTCGTGGGCGAGCGCCCGCAAGCAGATCGCCTCGAGCACCATCGGCACAGCGGGGTCGTAGGTCCGCGGCGGGTTGGGCTTGCCGGCGGCGATCTTCATCACCACCTCTTCGACGCTCGAGCCGGTGAAGGGGCGGTGGCCGCACAGCTGCTCGTAGAGCATCACCCCCGCGGCGAAGATGTCGGCGCGGTGGTCCACCGGCCTGGCGAGGATCATCTCCGGCGACATGTAGAAGAACTTCCCCTTGAGCGTGCCCGGCTCGGTGCCCGCGCCCCACGAGGCGGTCTTGGCGACGCCGAAGTCGATCACCTTCACGTCGCCGCCAGCGCCGACGTGGATGTTGTCGGGGGTGAAGTCGCGGTGCACCAGCATCAGCGGCTTGCCGTCTTCGTCGCAGGCGCGGTGGGCGGCGTCGAGCCCACGGCAGGCCTCGGTGAGGATCCTCAGCATGATCCCGGTCGGGACGCGGCGGCCGGTCTCGGCGGCCTTCTCCCGCAGCTCAGCGAAGGTGCGGCCGTCGAGCAGCTCCATCGCGATGAACGGCTCGCCGCTCTCCTGGCCGAGGTCGATGATCGCCACCACGTTCGGGTGGTGAATCTGGGCGGTGA
>JAYVRT010000980.1:0-11574 GCA_043776025.1 Archangiaceae bacterium
GTCCTTGCGCGAGCCCATGCCAATCACCGAGACCGTCACGCCCTTGCTCGTCAGCTCGCTCAGGGTGCGTTGGTAATCATCGGGGTTCTCCGAGTCGGCGGCGTCGGAGAAGAGCAGCACGTGCCGCGTCGGCTTGTCCGACTTGAGGATCTCCTTCATCCCGGTGCGCAGGCCGACGCCGACGTAGATCCCGCCGCCGCCGGAGAAGCCGCGCGCGACCTTGCCCAGCGGCAGCCCGTTGGCGACCGGGGAGAGCCCGAAGATCTCATGGGGGTTGGTGTCCACCATGTGCACCGAGGCCTCATCGCGGTCGTTGAGCAGCTGCAGCGCTCCCACGACACCCTCGGCGGCGAGCTCCATCTTCGTCCGCCCGTCGGGCACGGTGACGCCCATCGAGCAGCTGCAGTCCATGATGATGCTGATCGCCACCGCCGCCTTGCGCTGCTCCTCGCGGACCTCGAGCGACACCGGGAGCACGTCCTCCACCGGCGACTTGCGATAGCCGCCCTCGCCGAAGCTGTGACGCCCGCCGGTCATCACCAACCCGCCGCCCGCTTCCTTCACGTACTGGGCGAGGACATGCAGCCCATTCTCCGACAAGCGCGAAGCCTCGACGTCCTCGAGCACCACCGCGCCGACGCCTTCGAGCGCGGCCATCGTCAGCTCGTGGGGAGCGGCCACCTCGAGCTGCAGCTCGGCCTCTCTCAAGGTGCGCACCAGCGTGCCCGCCGGGTGGTCGGTGAGCACCAAAACCCGCGGTGGACCTTCGATGCGGGTGAGCGCACGCCCGACGTCGTTCTCGACGACGCCGTCGCCCGCGGCGTCGGCCTTCACCTCGTACTGGGCGATGCCGGGCGCGTCGACCAGGTCGCGGAACGTCACCACCGTGTCGCCGGCGTGCAGCGTGCGCTTCACCTTCGCCAGCGGCTTGCCGTTGCGAAGCAGCGTCAGCTCCGCCTCGGTGTTCGCGGTCGCGCGCAGCGTCGCGGCGAGCTGGAAGGGCTCCTTGACCGCGACCTGCGGCGGGACCTCGAGGTTGGTGACGGCGACGTCGAGGCCCGTGTCCTCGCGGCCGACCCACCGGTAGTCCACCGGAATCCCGCGGGCAGCGAGGCGCCGGGCGGCGGCCCGGGCATCGAGCCCGGTGGCGCGCCCGTCAGAGAGCACCAGCACCCTCCCCGCCCGGCCATCGGAGAACAGCGCGTTGGCGACGTCGAGGGCGTTGCTGAGGTTGCTCGCCTCGGTGTCGAGCGCGGCCTGGAACCCACCGAAGCTGCCGTCGCCGGTCAGCGCCAGCTCCACCCGCGCGTCCCGGCCGAAGCCGACGACGCCGAGGCGGTCTCCGGGGCGGCGCTGGGGCTCGAGCAGTCGAATCAACTCCTCGGCGGTGCTCTCGCTGCGCGGCGGCATCGAGCGGCTCCGGTCGACGACGACCACCACGTCGCTCCCGCCCGACTTCCAGTTCACCTCGGGGCGCGCCAGCGCGAGGCCGAGCACGGCGATCAACACCACCCGCAGCGCCATCGCCGGGCCGGTGAGCCGCGCGCCGCGCCAGAGCCAGAGGCCGATGGGGAGCCACAGCAGCAGCGCCTGCGGGTAGAGCAGGCTCATCCGGCCGCCTCGGGCCGGCGTGGTACGGCGGGCACCGACGCGCGCGCCTCACGGGCGGTGAGCCAGAAGTCGAGCAGCAACAGCAGCAGCAGCAGCGCGACCGGCCAGAGCGGGCGGGGCCGGGAGAACGCGGCGGTGAAGGCCGCGCCGCCACCGGCGGCAGCGACGTCGTACGGCCCGCGGGTGCGGAGGTCCGACTCGCGCGGGTCGATCGGCAGCACCGCGAGCGCATCGACCTCGGCCCCGTCCTTGAGCAGCGCCCAGCGCCCAGGCGCGGGGAGCGCCGGCAGGGTGACCGCGCCCGCGCCGAGAATGGGCCGCTGTTTGCCGTCGGGACCCTTGAGCGCCCACTTGAAGCCGGCCTGGGTCACCACCGGCACCTCTTCGCCGAGCATCAGGTGGCGCCGCGGCAAGCCGGGCGCTTTGAGCCGCGCGCGCTGGATGACGTTGCCCAGCAGCACCGGCCACGCCGGCGTCCGGTGGAGGTTGCTGCGCGACAGTTCGAGGTTGAGGTGCAGCGCGCCGTCGTCGTCCTCGGACAGCAGCACCGCCTCGCCCGCGGTCACCAGCGGCCGGCCCGGCGGATTCTCGCCCACCGTCCAGACCACGCCCGCGAGCTGGACGTCATCGAGCAGCGGCGCTCCCTTCTGGGTGAAAAAGGGCCCGACGAAGGACTTGAGCGTGCCGCGCGCGCCGACCGTGACCGCCGCCGCCGAGCCCGGCGGACCGAAGGTGAGCGAGGCAGGGTTGCGGGTCACGAGCCCGGGGGCGATCTGGAAGAAGCGCTCGAGCGCCGAGCGCGCGGCGCCGTCGAGGCCCTCGAGCGTTCCGACCGTCAGCTCGGAGGTCGGCGACGGCAGCAGCACCACCTTGCTGTCTTCGCTCAGCGCGTCGTCGGGCAGCGAGACCTCGACGCTCGACGCTGTCTTCAGCCCGACCCGCACCACCGCCGAACCGCCCGGCGGCAGCTCGACGGTTTGCAGCTGCTCCGCGGCGGGGGGCTCGAGCGCGACGAAGCGCACCGGGACCTCGCGCGCCAGAATACTGAAGTTGCTCACCCGCACCGTGAGGCTCGCGACGCCGCCCAGGTCGTGGCGCTGGGCGGTGACCAGCGCGAGGTTGTCGGAGGCGGCGCCGACGCTGTGCACCACCACCTCGGGCGGGAGGACGAACCCGTCGGGCAGCGGACCATCGGTGAAGAACCAGACGCGCGCGCCGCGGGCCGAGGTCAGCTCACGCGCCATCAGCAGCGCCGGAGCGACGTCATGGGCCGGCTGCACTGGGCGCCACGCCTCGAGCAGCGCCAGCGCCCGCGCCGTGTCCAATTGCGGACCCGCGAGCACCGTGGGCTTCACCCCGGTCTCGATCACCGTCAGGGCAGCGGCGTCTTCATCCCGCGCCAGCTTCGCCACCGCCTCGCGCACCCGGTCGGCGACGGTGCCGTTGCCGCCGTGGGCGGCGAGCGAGAGGCCGCCGTCGACCACCACCACCACGTGCCGCTTCGGCACTTCCTTGCCGCAGCGCAGGTCGGCGAGGAAGAGCGTCGCGGTGATGACCGCGAGCGTCTCGAGGGCCAGCGAGGCTTCGCGGGAGAAGCGCTCGAAGCGCGGGCCCGCCTGGGCGCGCTGGCTCGGCGAGCGCCAAAGAAAAAGCGCGGAGACGAGCCGCGGACGCTGGCGTCGCCGGAGGAAGTAGGCGCTCACAAGCGGGACGAGCGCACCGAGGGCGAGCAGGCCGAACGGGAAGCCGAAGCTCATCGTCCCTCGGCTCCGCTGGGGATGAACGGGGGGCTCGGCAGGCGCGGGCTGGAATCCCGTTCACCCCAAGCGGGTCGAGGGGCGGTCTTCACGCGGGCTCCCACAGTTGCGCGAGGCTGCTGCGGGCAAGCGCCTCGATGCCGTCCTCCGCCGAGGCGGTGACAATCGTCGCGTGGAGGCGGCGCGTCGCGGTGCGCCACAGCTGCAGGTGCGCTTCCAGCCGCATCTGGTAGTCGGCGAGCACGCCGGAGGTGAGGATCCGCTCGAGCGTCTCGCCCGACTCCGAGTCGGTGAGTCGCACACCGAAACCTCCCACCGGGTCCACGTCGTCCGCGTCGAGCAGCTGCACCACCGCCAGCGCCGAGGCGCCGCGGGTGAGCCGCTGGGCGATCGCCTCCGGCGGCGCTTCGAACAACAGGTCGGTGACCCACACCCGCAGCCCGCACGGCATCAGCGGCGGCGCCCGTCGCAGCGCCTGGTCGAAGCTGTCCTGGCCGTCGAGCTCGAGCCGACGCAGCACCTCGCGGGTCCGCTGCCCGACCGCGCGCTGGGCAGTGGCGCCGACGGTGATCACCACCGGCTCGAGCCCTCCCCTCATCGCGAGCACGCTCGCCCAGAGGGCGACCTCGCGGGTGCGCGCCGCCTTCTGAGGGCTCAGCGCCATCGACCGCGAGGCGTCGACGATGATCTCCACCCGCGGGCTCACCTCGTCCTGCCGCACCCGCAGCACCAACTCTCCGGTGCGGGCGACCGCGTTCCAGTCGAGCTGCCGCAGGTCGTCGCCCGGCTGGTAGAGGCGGAAGTCGTGCAGCTCGAGGCTGCTGCCGACGGAGCTCGCCCGCACCTCGCCGACGCGCCCCCGGTGGGCGACCCGCGGCAGCCGCAGCGCCTTGCCCGCCGCCGCCCGCTCGACCGCCCCCTCGTCGAGCAGGCTCACGCGTTGCGCTCCCGGTCGCGGACGCGCAGCACGTTCCACGCCCAGGGCACGGCGACGAGGCAGCAGCCAATCAACAGCTTCAGCCCGTCGCGGCACTCCGACTCGCTGGCGCGCTCGATGAAGTTGATCATCCCGAAGAACGGATTGAGGAGGTTGAAGCCGATGCTCTCGGCGCGGTTGCGGTCGATCACCGCCGCCACTGGAAAGAGCACCATCGCCGCGACGACTAGCCCAGCGAACGCAGTACGGGTTGCGACCGGTTCGCCCAGTTGGCGCAGCGGCGAGAGCCGGCCGACGATCACCGCGAGGCAGAGGTACAGCGCGACGTAGAGCGGGGCGGCGAAGAGGCTGTAGCGCTCGTGGTGATCGAGCCCGGCGGCGCGGGTGTTCGGGATGAGTCGATGCAGCGCCGCCCAGACGATCGTGTCGAGCACCAACAACCCAACAACCAAGGTGAAGCCCCGATACGCCCCACCGGTGAGCCACGTCCTGGCGCCGCGGCTGACGCGGGGGAACCCGTCGCGCTCGGAGATCGCGAAGGCTCCGATCAAGACCAGTGAGATCGAGCTCAAGATGCTCGCGATCGAAGCCACGCCGGTCATCGCATGCGCCGTGAGCGAGACGCCGAGGTAGGTGGCGGCGATGGCAATCGCCTGCTGGACGAGGATCATCCCCCGCACGCCGCTGACCGACGACTCGCTGGTCAACGACAGGCCCGCCGCCGCGCCTTCGATCAACAGCAACGAGGTGGTCAGCAGCAGCGCCGGGAACGCGACGAGGAAGATCTGAAACGAGTCCTGTTCGAGCCACTGGCTGCCGTGGTGCGCGAAATTCCCACCGAAGGCGATGCCTCCGACGGTGGCCGCGAACAACAGTCCAAGGACGAGGAAGTGCACCGCCGCCCGCCCGAGCCGGCTGCGCCCCTCGGTGCCGAGCGCGACCCCGACGGTGACGAGAAACAGCGACCAGCACGCCGCGAGCATCACCACCAGCACCAGCGTCGGCAGGTCGATGCCGTTGAGGAAATAGCTGAGCACCATGAAGGGCGCGCAGGCCGACGAGTAGAGCAGCGCCTGGCTCAGCGCCGAGGCGATCTTCCCGCGGACGATTCGCCGCGAGGACAGCCCGGTGAGCACCAGCAGCACCCAGGTCTCGTCCTCGCGCTCCTTCGCCATCGACCGGTAGGCGAGGTACGGAATCACGAGGAAGCAGACCGTGCCCAGGCCGCAGAGGAAGAGCGTCAAGTACCGGGGCCCGAGCGCGCTGCCCACCGACTCGTTGGACTCCGCGGCGGCGACGAGCGCGACGGTGAGGCAGGCGACGAGCAGCAGTCCGAAGCAGATCGCGAACACCTTGGCGCGCAGGCCCTGGCGGACCTCCTTGACGACGATCGGCCCGACGGCGTCGGCGACCCGTTCGGCGGCGCTCACGTTCATGCGGCCGCCGCCCGCGCCGGAGGGTTGTCGCGCGACTTGAGCACCAGGTTGGCGACCACCACCGCCCCGAAGGTGATGCCGTAGAGCAGCAGCAGCTGCGCCCGCGAGTCCCCGTGCGCGGCGCCGAGGTTGATCATCCCCACCACCGGGTTGAGGAGATTGAAGGCGAAGTTGTCGGGCTCGATGCCGATCAACGCCGCCAGCAGCGGTGGCATCCCCGCGCCGAGCACGAACAGGCCGAGGAAGAGCACCCGCACCAACAGCGGCGTCTGCACCGGCGGGTGGCGGACCATCCGCGAGAGGACGATGGGCAGCGAGAGGTAGAGCGCGGCGTACGCCGGGGCCCCGAGGATCAACCCCAGCCGGTTCTCGTCATGCGTCGCCGTCCCGCCCCGGGCCAGGTGCAGCGCGCCGAAGACGCAGGTGACGACCGCGAGGCACAGCAGCACCAACCGGTAGCCCCGCAGCGCCCCCGGCTTGAGCAGCGACCGGCGGAACCCCTTGAGCCAGAGGCTGCGCGCCATCCCGTCGCGATCCGAGGCGACGAAGACGCCGACCATCAGGGTGTGGGCGCAGAGCGAGACGGCGCCGATGGTGAACAGCTCCACCTCGGACGAGGCGAAGGCGCCCCAGACGAAGAAGGCGACTGCCCCGAACAGTTGCACCACGAACGCGAGCCGGGGCCCGTGGGCGTAGCTCTCGGTGGACAGCGCCATCCGCGCCGCCGCCGCCTCGTAGAGCAGCACGCCCCAGGTCAGCATCCCGAAGATGATCGCCAGCGCGACGACGAGCGCGGCGTCGTCCGTCCACACGTTGCGCAGCGCCTCGATCGCCCCGAGCGTTGTGGTCAGGCCGGTGATCAACCCCCAGAGGAGAAAGGCGAGCACGACAAAGTGCAGCAGCGAGCGGATGATCTTCGACTCGGCGAGCGTCGCGATGCTGACCGCCACCGAGGTGAGGAACAGCTGGTAGGTGGCCCCGGCGGCGACGGTGACCAGAATCGTCGGGAGGTCGATGCCGTTGAGGTAGTAGCTGAAGAGCAGAAACGGCGCCGCGGCCGAGGCGTAGATCAACCCCTGGAGCATGAAGCTCCCCATCTTCCCCCGCAGAATCCGATGCGGCCCGATGCCGGTGAGCGTGAGGAGGACCCACGTCTCCTCCTCGCGCTCGCGGCTCATCGACCGGTACGCCGAGTACGGAATGACGAAGAACTGCACCATCCCGAGGCAGAGGCAATACGCGAAGAAGTAGCTGCGCCCCTCGGCCCCGACCCGGTCCGCGGCCGCGAAGGCGATCAGCGAGATCACCACGCAGGCGAAGAGCATCAGCCCGAAGAAGATCCAGAACACCCGGGTGCGCAGGCCCTGGCGGATCTCCTTCACCACGATCGGGTTCACGCGGTCCGCCAGCCGCTGGCCGGCGCGGTCGAGCGCATCGGGGACGGCGACGCTCACTGCACCTTCCCCTGGGTCACGGTCATGAACGCGTCTTCGAGATCCAGCTCGCGGGCCTGGAAGCTCGACACCGGCACGTCGGCCGCGACCAACGCCTTGAGCAGCCGGGCGCTGGCCTCCTCGACCCAACCGGCGGTCGGCGCGGTGCCGGGGGGCAGCTCGATCCGCACCCGAACCGACTGGCCGTCGACGGTGACCGCCTTGACCAGCGGCTGTTCGAGCAGCAGCCGTTCGGCGCGGGCGAGCGCGGCGTCGACGCCCTCGACGCCCTTCCACACCCGCATCACCAGCTCGCTCGACGCGCTGCTGCCGGCGTGGCGCGCGAGGATCTCATGCACCGGCCCGGTGGCGAGCAGCCGCCCCTGCTCGATGATCGCGCAGCTGTCACAGATCTCCGACAGCTCGGTGAGGATGTGGCTGGAGATCAACACCGCCTTCCCCTGCGCGGCGAGCGCCTTGAGCAGCTCGCGCAGCTCGATGCGCGCGCGCGGGTCGAGGCCGTCGGCGGGCTCGTCGAGGATCAGCAGCTTCGGGTCGTGCAGCAGCGTGCGGCCGAGCGCGACCCGCTGCTTCATTCCCTTCGACAGCTCGGAGGTCAGCTTGCCCTGAAGCTGGAGGAGGCCGGTGAACTCCATCACCGAGTTGACCCGCGCCTCGCGTTCCTTGCCGCGCAGCCGGTAGGCGCGGGCGAAGAAGTCGAGGAACTCGAGCACCGTCATGTCGTCGTAGGTGCCGTAGCGGTCCGGCATGTAGCCGATCAACGGGCGCGCCTTGTCGGGGTGATCGACCGCGCTCTTCCCCTCGAGCAGCACGTCGCCGGTGGTCGGCACGTCGAGCGTGGCGAGGATCCGCATCGTCGTCGACTTGCCCGCGCCGTTGGGGCCGATGAACCCGAGGATGGTGCCGGCGTCGACGGAGAAGGTGACGTCGTCCACCGCCTTGAGCGCGCCGAAGTGCCGCGACAGGTGCTTCACCTCGAGCAGGGGCGTCATCGCTCGAATTCCCCGCGCACCAACTGCGAGCTGTCATGGTGGTTGAGCCGCAGACCGCCCGAGGGGGTGAAGCCCTGGCCCTCGATGGTCGCGAGGAACTCACCTTCCCTGAGGGCGCGCTCCATCAGCAGCGTCGCGACGCCGCTGAAGCGGTCACGGACGTCGGCGTCGAGGGCCAGCCGAACGTCGGTGGTTCTTTGGGCGGCGCCCTCGGCTCCTTCGCGCACGTTCTCGACCTTCCAGACCGCGTCGTCGGCCATGAAGACCATCCGGGAGATGGTGCTCCCGAGCGCGTTCTGCACCACCCAGGCGGCGCCCTGCTTCTTGATCACCACCCGGGCTCGGGTCGGCTCGGCGGAGACGAAGCCCCACTCGCGGTAGGTGCGCGAGGGCACGAAGTCGCTGCCGAGCGCGGCGGTCTCGCCCCACTCGATGCTCGGCGCGTAGGTCTCTGTTGAGCCCTCGGGCGGCGGCATCACCGTGACCAACTGCGAGAAGTGGGCGCTGCCGGGCGCGAGGTTCGCGTAGTAGGCGGTGAGACCCAGGTGCAGCGCGCGGTGCTGGCGGCTGTCGAGCAGGGTCAGGCCCCGCGTCGAGGCGTGGACAGTGAAGCCGTCCTGAATCACCGAGTAGCCGATGATCGCCGAGCAGGTGAGCAGCGCCGTGCCGGGGATGGTCAGCAGCAGCGCCGCTGGGCCCCGCCGCCGGGCGACCCAGATGCTGCCCGGGCCGATCGCGAGGGTGAACAGGCCGATGATCAACAGGAAGCGGCCAATCGGAGCCGTCGCTTGCGGCAGCAGCGCGGAAAACCCTGCTACCGCGCGCCCGCGGCTGTCCCTCACGTAGGTCTGGCCCGGGCCGCGCGGATTCACCGCGCCCTCGTTGGGGCTGAAGAGCGTCGTGGTGTCGGCCTTGCAGCGCTCGCAGACGACTACCTTCCCCAGGCCGTAGACCTGCTCGGCCCTCGGCTCGGCGGGAAGCAGCGGCAGCACCGCGCTCAGTCCGCGCGACGCTTTCCCCAGCACCAGGGTGCCGCCGGTCGCGGCGTAGGACTCGATCGCGCGGCGCTGCGCCTCGTTGAGGCTCGCGAACTCGACGGTGGGGATCACCACGGCATCGAAGCCGGAGTACGCGGCGAGCTCGGTAGGCGCGTCGGCGGGCGGCATCGAGAGGACGTTGACGTCGCCGGTGGTGTGCGCCGGGGCGTGGCCGATCCACCTCTCGAAGTCGTCGGTGCTCCCGAGCGAGAGCGCGCGCCGCTGCTGCCCGTAGACGGTGCTGAAGTACAGGCTCATGTCCCCGCGCTGGGTGATGCCCGGCCCGCGGACGCGGAGCATTCCGTAGCGGAACATGTACGGAACGGGGAGCACGACGGTGCGCCGCTCTCCGGCCAGCACCTCGACGTTCTTCTGAACCGGCCGGCCCGGCCCGCTGTTCGAGGAGAAGCTGATCCGCACCACCTGCTGCGGCCCGGTGGTGTTGTCGATGAAGACCCGCAGCGGGAAGTAGCCGTGCTTCGGAATCGGAAGGCCGTTGTCCGCGGAGACCTTCGTCGCTCCGCCGCCGACGTCCGCCCGCTGCGTCTGGGCGAAGATGTACGAGCCTTCCGCGGGGGCGTCGTCCTCATCGGACATCGCTCCAAGCAGCAGCGCGGTGCTGAGGACCAGCGCTTCAACCACGCGCCACCTCGGGCACCGCGGCGAGCAGCTCGCTGACGACCTTCTCGCCGCTGACCTTCTCCAGGCCCGCTTCGTAGGAGAGGACGAGGCGGTGGTTGAGCACCGCGCCGGCGACGTCCTTCACCTCGTCGAAGCCGACGTTGGGCTTGCCCTTTCCCAGCGCCCAGGCGCGCGCGCTCGACGCGAACCCCAACGCCGCGCGCGGAGACGCGCCGTAGCGGACGAAGCGCTTCACGCTCAGGGGCGCCGAGGCGTGGTCGGGGTGCGTCGCCTCGACCAGCCGCCCGATGAAGTCGGCGACCGGCAGCGGCAGGTGCACCCGATCGACGCAGTCGAACAACGTCTTGAGCTGTCCCGCATCGAGCACCGGCTTCTGCGGCGGCGGCTGGCCGCGGAAGCGCTGGGTAATCATCGTCGCCATCGTCCGCGCGGTGACGCCAGGGACGACGACGCGGAAGAGGAAGCGGTCCAGCTGGGCCTCGGGCAGCGGGTAGGTGCCTTCGAGCTCGATCGGGTTCTGGGTGGCGAGGACGAAGAACGGGTCGGGCAGCGGGTGGGTGTGACCGAGGACGGTGACGTTGCGCTCCGCCATCGCCTCGAGCAGCGCCGACTGCGTCTTCGGCGAGCTGCGGTTGATCTCGTCGGCGAGCACCACCGACGCGAACAGCGGGCCAGGGCGGAAGGTGAAGGCGCGGTTCTCTCCCTCGATGACGTAGGTGCCGGTGATGTCGCCGGGCAGCAGGTCGGGAGTGAACTGGAGCCGCTTGAACGGGAGATCGAGCAGCCGCGCCAGCCCCTTGCACAGCTCGGTCTTTCCCAGCCCGGGCAGGCCCTCGAGCAGCACGTGGCCGCGGGCCAGCACCGCGGTGACGACCCGCTCGACAACACCTCCCTGGTCGAGCAGCACCTGGTTCAACCCAGCCTTGAGCATCGAGATCGACTCGCCGGCGACCTGGACGTCGTTGGGGGTCAGCAGCTGGCTCATGGATTCCTCGGTGCGTTGTCGAAGTACTTCTGAATCAGGGCGCGGTTGCGCGGCAGCAGCAGGCCTTCGCGGTTCCCGGGGGCCTGCTCACCCGCGGCGCTCGCGCCAGAGCCGGCGTTGGCGCCCGAGGTGCGGTGTGACTTCGGGTTGGACGACTTGAGGCCCCACAGCTCGCCGGGATCCTCGCCGCCGTTTCCCTTCGGCAGCGCCTCGAACTTCAGCCGGTCGGGGTCCATCTCGGCCTGGCCACCGAACACCAGGTCGACGTCAGCGCCCTCGCCGTGGCTCGGGCCCCCGCCCTTCGACCGGCTGGCGTGCTCGCGCGCGTCGCCCTCGCGCTGACCGGTCTTTGCGTCTCCCCTGTCCTTGCCGTCCTCGCCACCCTCTGCGCTCTTTCCTTCGCCCTGCTCACCTTTGCCGCTGCCTTTCTGACCGCCGTTGCCCTTGCTGGAGCTCGGCGGACGCTGCGCGTGCTGCGGCTGACCGGTGCCCTGTCCATACGACTTCTGCAGCTGTTGCTCGCGATTCTGCAGCGCCTGGCGGAGCTCGCTCAGCTGGGCCTGCGACGGACCCTTCTTGCCCTGCTTGCCGTTCTCGCTCTGCTTGCCGTTCTCGCTCTGCTTGCCGTTCTCGCTCTGCTTGCCGTTCTCGCCCTGCTTGCCGTTCTCGCCCTGCTTGCCGTTCTCGCCCTGCTTGCCGTTCTCGCCCTGCTTGCCGTTCTCG
>JAYVRT010000981.1:0-3350 GCA_043776025.1 Archangiaceae bacterium
CACGCTGCCGCAGCCGTCGCTGGCCGCGCCGCAGTTGGCGTTGAGCTGGCCGCAGGTCTTCGCGGTGCAGGGCGCGATGCCGCCGCACTGGTTGGGCACGCCGCCGCCGCCGCAAACGGCCGGCGCCGCGCAGGAGCCGCAGCTCGCGATCACGCCGCCGCAGCCGTCGCCGACCGCGCCGCAGGTCGCTCCGAGCTGGGCGCAGGTCTTCGGGGTGCAGCTGGAGCCGCCGCCGCAGTGGTACGGCACGCCGCCGCCGCCGCAGGTCTTGCCGCTGGTGCAGCTGCCGCACATCAAGATCGAGCCGCAGCCGTTGCCGAGGATTCCGCACTCCGCGCCCGCGACCGCGCAGGTGGTCGGGATGCAGGCCCCGCCGTCGGAGTTGGCGCCGGCCAGGCCGCAGCGCCCGTTGATGCCGCCTCCGCCGCACGTCTCGGGAAGCGCGCACGCGCCGCAGTTGAGCAGCCCGCCGCAGCGGTCCGCCATCGGGCCGCAATCGGAGCCGGCCGCGGCGCAGGTCGTCGGGTAGCAGCCCGCGTCGCCGCCGCAGCTGCTGGGGAGGCCGCCGCCGCCACAGGTGGTCGGCAGCGCGCAGCTGCCGCAGTTGATGATCGCGCCGCACCCGTCGCCGATCGGCCCGCAGTTGGCCTTGGCGCTGGCGCAGGTGACGAGCCCGCAGCCGGCGTCGGAGTTCATCGTGAAGCCGCCACCGCCTCCTCCTGCCCCTCCTGCCGCGCCTCCGCCTCCACCGGTGTTGCCGCCGCCGGCGCTGCCGCCAGCGCCACCGCCGCTGTTGCCAACGCCGCCGTGATCACAGTTGCAGCCGGAAACGACGAGCAGGCCGAGAACGACAAGGGTCCAGCGCAGTCTGATCCGCATGCTCAGCCTCGATACGGGTAGGGGCCAAAGTGTAGCCCCTTTTCACCGTTCTCCATTCTTTCGGGCCGCCGGCGTCGGGCCGAGAGTGAAGACCTACTCAGGATCACAGAGGGGCCTGGGCCTGGCCAGGCTGCGGATCATTCTGCCGGGCAGGGGGAGCTCCGATGACAGAGCGGTTACTTTTCGCGCAGCGCGCTTCGCACCCTGCGTCGAGGCGGTGACGGGCGGCGCTGTCAGCGGACACGGGGTGTCCACCGCACCAAGCGCCCGCCGGGGCTGGGAGGCGCCGCTGGCCCGTCGCGTGCTTCGTCAGGGTGCATGACCCCACGGTTACTTTCGCTCGCCGGAAGCCTCGTCCTTACCCTCGGAACGCTCGCGCACGCGGAGGACGCGCCGGCCGAGTCGAAGACGCCGGCGACCCACTTCGAGCTCTCCTTCGGCTTCATGGGAGGCGCGCGCGACGAGGGCCGCAGCAGCTTCGTCTTCGGCAGCGGCACCGCCGGCGATCTCCCCGGCGCGACGGCGCTCGCCGCTCCGTTCGCCGCCGCGCCCTTCACCAGCATGGTACTCACCGGCCCGACCGTCGAGGCGCGCTGGGTCCAGCACCACGTGCGGATGACGGTCGGCGTCCAGAAGCCCTTCGCCCAGTTCGTCCTCGGCGAGGGCGTCAACAGCTACGACGTGCAGGGGACGACGCGCTCGGTGAGCGTCCGCGCGTTCTCCTTCTGGGACCTGCGGTTCGGGCTCGGGGGCGAGTTCAGCTTCAAGTCGGTGACGCCGTACGCGGACCTCGTCGGCGACGTGCAGTGGATCTCCACCGACGTCACCGTCGACGGTGCGGCGGCGAACTTCAAGGCGTTGATGTTCGGCTACTCGGTACGGGCCGGGGTCCGGGTGGCGTTGAGCGACTACCTCTTCATCTCGCCGTCGGCCGAGTTCGGCCTGCTCGGGCCGGAGCGGTACGGCGCGGCGCTGGTGGTGGGCTTCACCTTTCCGGTGGATTGACCGACGACGGTTCGCGAACCTGCCGATTCACGGCGGGCGGCAGACATTCGCGGCCCACTGCTGAGCCAGGTCCTTGCCGCTGGGGTCTGTCGCGTCCGCGAGCGAGCGATACGCCAGAACTCCCTTCATCCCCGTGCCCATGTCCGTTCCACCGCGGGCCAGGAATCCAATCAGCGGGAAGGAGTCGGCGCCGACCTGGTTGAGGTCGACGAAGGGATAGGAGCCGAACGACCCCGGGCTGGAAAAGCGATGGGTCTCGCAGGCAGTGCTCCACACGGAGGCGTGGCACTCGTTCCACAGCCCCAGTCCATACCGCCAGTCTTCCGACGGCGAGTCGTTGGTGAGTGGCGAATATTCGATCGCCACGCCGGCCGGGGTCGTCTGGTCCGAGAACATCTCGCCCAGCGTCGCGGGGGGGAGAATGCCACCGGAGTGCAGCTGAACGAGGAAGCTGGGGTAGTCGCCCGCCCGGTAGCGCAGCGCACCGGCGGGGCTGGGCGAAGAGTCACCGTCGGAGAAGGGATAGTAGGCGCCGGGCCCCGCGATGGCGACGGGCGCCGCGGGGGTCACCGCCCCGGTGAAGACGCCGTGAAGCATTTTGAACTTCTTGAACAGCTCAGCCCAGCTCGCAACACCCGCGGCGTTGACCGCCATCAGCGCAGCGACGTTGAGATGCGCACCGTTGTAGAAAAACGTTCGGGGCTCCGCCGCGTTGAGGTTTCGCGGCACGTTGACGGTGACGAGATGCCGAACGCAGGCCCCATGCGTGAATGAGGCGGCGGGGGCTCCGATGCAGTTGGGCCCCCCCTGCGCGGCTTCCAGCTCGAGCCCCGACTGGAAGCTGAGCAGCTGCCGCAGGGTGACGCCGTACAGCCGGCTCGTCGTCGGCAGCGCCCCCGTTTCGGTGCGCCACTGGGTTCCGCCGGTTCCATCGGGGAGGAAGTCGCGGGCCAGCGAATCGAGGGTGAACGGCTTACCGTTCACCATGCCCCCGCCGGGATAAAGCTGGGGGTTGGCGACGACGTCGAGGATGACGCTGGCGCTGATCAGCTTCGCAGTGGATGCCGACTGCACGGTCGAGTTCGCGTCGATGACGCCGTCGATGTTGCGCGTGTACGCGAAGGTGCGCTGGTCCACTCCCGGGCGGCGGAGCTCGAGGTAGAAGCTGTGGTCGGTGACCGTGCCTTGCAGGTTCGCACGCATCCTGTTCTCCAGGTCGACCAGCGCCAGGTCCGTGCATTTTTGACTCGGCGTCCCCGCGTCGGCTGAGCCTGCGTCGGCTGCGCCCGCATCGGCTGCGCCCGCGTCGACGGCGCCCGCGTCGAGCGAGCCGATCCCACCCCCACACCCCGCCAGGCCCAGCAGAATCAAAAACGAGGTGCGCATGTGGGGTTCAACCCGCGGGGGGAAGAGAAGTTTCTTCGTTCAGCAGCCCCTGGGGGGGACCGCGTCACTCGAGCTTGCCG